>NZ_JBSSBO010000067.1:0-11100 GCF_054058915.1 Thermostichus sp. MS-CIW-41 | reverse complement strand
GTGCCTGTGGTGCTGGTGCCGCCTGCCTACACCAGTCAGACCTGCCACAAATGCCTGCACATCCACCCTGAGCGGGGTAAGTCCTACCGCAATGGCAAGTCGTTCAAGTGTGGACACTGCGGGTGGGAAGGGGATGCTGACTATAACGCTGCTCAAGTAATCTCTCTCCTTGGGGCGACTGTAGACTCGCCTGAAATTCCGAAACTTAGCTGTCCTCTGGGGCCGCTGGGGATTGGGATAAAGCCCGCACTCTGCGCATAGCGCGGGTGTCGGGTAGTTTACTTGCCTTTTTTGTCCTTTTTGCTCGGCTTGGGCTTTTCTGCTGCCGGGATCTCTGTAGCGGTCTCTGCCGCTTTCTCCTCAACTGGGAGCGTTGCCTCTGCCGCAGAGGCTGAGACGGTTTCAGCAGGGGATGCTTCTACAGCCTCTTCTGGGGCCGGTTCGGCTTCCACGACTGCGGCTTCTCCATCCGTTTCCGCCCCCGTAGCCGTCTCTGAGGAGGATTCAATTGCCTCAGGGATCCCGGATACCTCTGCTTCTGGCTCATCGAACTTAAACTCGGCCTCTGGCACTTCAACCCTCTCCTCTGAGCCTGCCAAAGAAGTAGGTGCCTGGGTTGGATTTCCCTCGTCATCGACCCAGTTGACCGTAGTTTGCGACTTCAGCCAGGCCATCACCTTGTTGGTCAGCAAGCCTTCATAGACGGCTTGGCGTACTCGTTCCCGATCCAGCCTCTGCCCTTGCTGGGCGTAGGCCGCCATCACTTCTTCCACTTCCACGTCCAACTCCGTGGAACCTACGGCAATTTGCTCTTGCCGAACGATGGCGCTCAGGGCCAAGGTGCGCCGCAGCCGGTCGATGGCTTCGGGTCGGTGGCGCTCTTTCAACTGGTTAAGGGTTTCGGGAGGCAACTCGGACAAGAACTTACGGAGCTCCCCCGGCTTGATGCCTTCCTGCCGCAGGGCCTGGAGACTCTGGGCCAGCAGTTGTGTCGTTTCTTGTTCGATGAGGGTTTCCGGCAAATCCACCTCAGTAGTCTCCAAGATGGCGTTAAGGATGGCGGTTTCCAGGTTCTCCTCAGATTGTGTCAGGGCATCCTGTTCGAGGCGCTTTTGCAGGTGTTCCCGCAACTCGGCTACCGTTTGGAAGCTGCTGATCTCTTGCACAAAGGCATCATCCAATTCGGGCAGCTCTTTGGCCTTGATCTCCCTCAGGCAGACAGTGAAGGTAACCGTTTTCCCGGCCAACTCTTTTCTGAAGTAGTCGTCGGGGAAGGTGGCTGCAATCTCCTTGGTTTCGTCGAGCTGCATGCCCACGATGCCCGCCACAAAACCGGGGATGAAGTTGTCTTCCTTGAGTTCCAGCTGGAAGTCCTGGGTGGTCATCTCGTCGAGGGGATTGCCTTCTGCATCGCGGGCCTCAAAATCGATCACCACCACATCCCCCAACTGAGCAGGCCGATCTTCTACCGGCAAGAGGGTGGCCCGCTGATCCCGCCATCGGTCGATGAGCTGGTCAATTTGCTCAGGCTTGACGTCGACACGGGTTGCCGTAACGGTCAGCCCTTTATATTGGCCAACGCGGGCTTCGGGGTACACCTCAACATATCCTGAGAAGCTGAAGTCTGCTTCGGGGTTGAACTGAGCCAAGAGCTGACCCACCTCATCATCCAGCTCGAACCGACTGATGGGGGTGAGCTGAGCTTCCTTGAAAGCCTGTTGAATGGCCTCGTTGATTAGGTCATCCACAGCACTGGCCAGGATGCGCTCGCGGCCCACCTGCCGCACAACGAGGTTGCGGGGGGCCTTGCCCTTGCGGAATCCCGGAATTTGGATATTCTGCTCCAGTTGACGCAAGGTTTTTTCGTAGGAGCGCTTCACCCGGTCGGCTTCTACCACGATTTTGAGACCGACCCGGCTGCCAGGGCGTTTTTCTTGGATAACCTGCATAGGAAGTATGAGCTAGGGAGAGGGGCAAGTAGAAGTTCAATTCTACCTCAACGGCCTGTGGGTCAACCTGGGGATTTTAGGCAGGGGATCCCTCGGTGGCCACTTCTTTCACATCCTGGATGTCCTCTTGGGGTTCGGCACGCTTGCTGGGGGGCAGTTGCTTCACTTTGGCTTCCAGCTCCACCACCATTTCCTTGAGTTCGGTGATGGTGACCTCCTTCTCCTGCAGTTGCCGATTTTTTTCCCGGGCTTCGATGCTGAACTGTACGCGCATCCAGAGGCTATACAGCCAGGCGAGGGCGGCCCCAATCCCAGCAGCAGCCAGAAGTTCCATCACCAGAGGGCTTTCGATGCTGACGCCAGGGGCAAAAGTAACCGTGACCGGGGTGGCGTTTTGCATGGCAAAGAGGGCAATGGCCAGGAGGGCTGAAAACAAGATCAGGTAGTTGAACAGTCGCATCGTTTTTCTCCTCGAAGGGATCCACTACGGCTTGCCAGCACCAGAATACCCATAAACTCGGGCCGGTTTTTGAGAAAAATTCCCTCAGAAAAACCAGCCATAACTGTGTAAGCCTTTGCCCAGAAAGTTGACCCCCAGGTAACATACCCAAACCACCCCAAAGCCTAAGCTGGCCAAGAGGGCGGGGCGTCTGCCTTGCCAGCCTTTGGTGATGCGGGCGTGCAAATAGGCGGCAAAGACCAACCAGGTAATCAAGGCCCAGGTTTCTTTCGGATCCCAGCTCCAGTAGGTACCCCAGGCTTCGTTGGCCCAAACGGCGCCGGCGATAATGCCGATGGTCAACAGGGGAAAGCCCAGCCCGATGAGCCGGTAGCTGGTGTTGTCCAAGATTTCTGCTAGGCTCAGCCGTTGCCAGGGGATCCCTTCGGGGGCCGGTTGGGGGGGGAGTTCAGCCGACGAGGGGGCAGGGCGGGGGGAGCGGAGGCCGGCATAGGCCAGTTCCGAAGCCGGGGAAGGCAGGGTGGCTTCCGCCCATTCGGGATGGGTTTGGGGTTGAGGAGGGCGAAATTGCAGGCCGAGGGAGTTGCCCTTGAGATGCACTTCCTGACCGCGAGTGACGATGAGAAAGCTGATGGAGAGAAGGGATCCCACCAGCAGCGCCGCGTAGGCCAGCAACATCACAGTCACGTGCATCATCAGCCAGTTGGATTGCAAAGCCGGCACGAGGGGCTGGGCTACCTGCATATCTTCCGGCAGCACCAAGGCAGCAAAGGCCACGATCCCGGTTACAACTGGGGCAGTCATGACCCCCACCCAGCGGCTGCGGCTCCAGTAGAGGGCCAGCAGGTGCAAAGCGGTGATCCCCCAGGCCAGGAAAAACAAAGACTCGTACAGATTACTCAAGGGGAAGTAGCCTGCATCGATCCAGCGGGCCGTCAACAGGGCGGCCATCGTCAAGTTTGCCCCGATCATCCCCGCTAGGCCCAATTCGGCCAAAAGCTGCACCTGGGGAAAAGCTGCCCCACCCCAGTAGAACAGCATGGCCCCCAGAGAAATGGCAAACGCCACGTTGTTGAGCAGAGCTTGCCACTGGGCCAGATCCATGCCCGCAAGAGCTGTTATCGCCAACAGAGCCATACACGACCTCAAAAGTGTCTCCGACCCGGCTTGAGCCAGGCCAGTTGATCCCATTCTAGGGCGGGGGAAGGGATCTTCCCCAAAGGACACATGCTGGTAATGTGGGGATGGCTTGTCTGCGGCTCGGCAGGATACAAAGAGCATTGGGATGTAAGGCTCATGCAAGAACACGCGGGAAATGCCAGGTTGAGAAGGTGGGGGTTGTTGAGATGGTGGATCTGTCTGTTGACCGCCCTCGTTTTGGCCTCTTGTGGGGGATCCCCGCCTAAACCCCCGCAGGAACAGCTTCCCCAGCTAGAGCGCGTGCCGGTTCCCCCGGAGATTGCCAAGCTGGATGCCCATTTGCAGTATTGTCGCCCGCAAGTTCAGATCCTCAGCCCCAAGCCAGGTGAGGTGTTGTCAGAGCGGCAGGTAACCGTTCGCTTCGCGGTGCAAGGGTATCCGCTTTTCCAAGATCCGCAATTGGGTCTCGGCCCTCATCTACACGTGGTGCTGGACAACCGTCCCTACATCGCCCATTACGATGCCGATGCTCCCCTCGTTTTCAAGGATTTGGAGCCGGGATCCCATACTCTGCGGGTGTTTGCCGGCAAACCCTGGCACGAGAGCTTCAAAAACTCTGAAGCCTATGCCCAGGTTAGCTTCCACGTGCTAGCTCCCACCCCCGAGTACGTGCCACAGCCGCAACTGCCCCTGCTCACCTACAACCGCCCCACAGGCAGCTACGGGGCCGAGCCAATCTTGGTGGATTTCTGGCTGGCCAATGCCCCAGTGCGGGAGAGCCTGTTGAGTGACTTGCCACGGGACTGGCGGATCCGCTACACCCTCAACGGCCAATCTGGCCTGCTGGATCGCTGGGAGTCTTTTTATCTGAAGGGCTTCAGGCCCGGTCGCAATGTGATGGTGCTGGAACTGGTGGACAGCAAAGGGGATCCCATCCGCAATGTGTTCAACAGCGCCGCCCGCGAGATCACCTACACCCCTGGCGGCCAAGACACCCTCTCCAAGCTGGTTCGGGGGGAGCTAAAAGCCGAAGAGGCCCTCGCCATTGTGCAGCCGCAGCCCACACCCACGCCGACTCCGGAACCCACGCCCACTCCTACTCCGACGCCAACGCCAACTCCGACACCCACGCCCACTCCGACACCCACGCCCACTCCTACTCCGACGCCAACGCCAACTCCGACACCCACGCCCACTCCGACACCCACGCCCACTCCTACTCCGACGCCAACACCCAGCCCGACGCCCACACCCACACCCACTCCGACTCCAACGCCAGAGGCGACGCCCACGCTTGCACCTCGTCGCCAGCCGCGCTTTCAACTGGGCCGCCCCCGTCCGACACCAGAGGGGATCCCGGCTGTTCCAACGCCACCGCCCGTGGTGGCCACTCCCGAACCTGAGCTTACGCCTGAGCCCAGCCCAGAGCCCTCTCCGCAAGCTGTGCCCACTTCAACTCCCCAGCCTGTGGCTACGCCTTTGCCGCGCGTGACCCCTATCCCTTTCCAGGAGCGGCGAGTGCGCCAGCAGGGGTTGCGGCTTTTCCCGCCGGGACTCCACAGTCCAACCTTGCCAGGTGAGCAATAGCGGGACGGAGTCCTTGAGTTGATAGAAAGTTGATAGAATGCCCTTCGCGCAGCGGGGCGTAGGTCTCACTGTTCTCCCAATGCCCCTCTGCCTGGGCGCACGGTTGCCGCTTGTTGGATTCTCGCTCGCGATAGCGGTGCGGGGCCTTTATACCGGTCAAGTCCTTCAGGGCAAGAACCGCTTTCTGCTCTCTTGGTCGCGTAGCTAGGCTGGTGTGGCTGAGCCAAGCCAGGAGCATTGCCCCCTCAACCTTCTCGCACCGATTGCGGTCGCGGAATGGGATCCTGGTTTTCCGCCTGGGTGGAGCTCTGGATCCCGTTCTCTCCACTTTCCAACCTGAGCAAGGGCCGCAATCGGGATCCCTGCCAGGGATCCAGGACATCCCGAATTAGCACCTCCTGAATCCACACCTGCAGGATTGCCGCCAAAGGCACGGCCAGGAACAGGCCCAGCACCCCAAAGAAAAAGGCTGAAGTAACTTGAGCTACTAGGGTTAGGGCGGGCAGGAGCGACACCTGTCGGGACATAACGATGGGGGTGAAGACGCTGCTTTCCAACTGCTGGATCAGGATATACAGCCCCAGCACTGCCAAGGACTTCCAAGGGGCATCCGTGAGGGCTACCAGCATGGGGGCTACCACGCTCAGGGTTGGGCCGATATTGGGGATGAAGTTGAACAATCCCGCCAGCACCGCATTGGCCAAGATCAGGGGCACCCCCAAAATCCACAGCCCGATCCCACTCAGCAGCATCACCAAGGTGCTGGTAAACAGGATCCCCATCAGCCACCCTCGCAGCGCCAGCTCACAGCGCTTGAGGATGTAGCGAATGCGGGGACGGTAAAAGGCCGGGAAAACCGAGACAAAAGCGCGACTGTAGGCTTGGGGATCCGCCAACAACAAGATGGTGAGGATGATTACAAACAACAGGTTGAGCAGGGTGCCGAAAAAGGCAGTGAAGGACTCGGAGAAAAAGTCGCGCACCTGTCGCACCAACTCGGTGGCCTGGGGCACCAAGCTATTGGCCAATTCCCGCAGCGTCGGCAGCTCAATATCCGTCGGCAAAGAGAGAATCAAGCTCTCGAACAGCCGCTGCGCTTGCACGATCCCGGCGGGCACCCCATCGGTAAACAGCCACCGCAACTGCTCCGCCAGGGGGGGCACCACGATTAGCCCCACCAAGATCGCGGCCACCAAAACCGTCAAACTGGTGATGACAATTGAGGGGCCACGCCGAAAGCCGTAGCGCTGTGGGATCTGGGCCAAGGTATCCAATGCTACTGCCAACACAATGGCCGCGAACACCAACAGCAGGATCTGCCGGATCTGCCAAAGCAGAACTAGCAGGCCCAACAGCGCCCCTAGCCCCAGCCACTGGGCGAAGGTCACCCGCCAGCTCACCTCCTCTCTCGCCCGGTTGTCGCCTATTCTAGATGGGATCCCGACAAGTCCCATCGCTATTCGAGAACCCTGGATGCGCGATCCTGTCCCTTCAGAAGTGACTTTAGCCGCCCGCAGCAGTGGGATGGAGTTTTTGCTCACGGATGAAGCTCCCCTGCTCTCGGTGGGGGGAGTGTCCCGTTATTTGAAATCGCTGCTGGCCGGGGATCCCTACTTGGTCAGGCTGTGGGTGAGCGGGGAAGTCTCCAGTTGCCAGCGCAACCGCAATGGCCACCTGTTCTTGACCCTAGTCGATCCGGAAACCGGTGACGTTCTCAAGGGGGTGGTCTGGCAGGGCCAAACTTCCAGGCTCAGCTTCTGGCCGGAAGTGGGGCAACAGGTGCTTGCCCTTGGGCAACTTGGTATCTATAGCGGCGGCAGCCATTATCGCCTCGTCATCTGGCAATTGCTGCCTGCCGGGGAAGGGCTGTTGGCGTTGCGATTTCAACAGCTCAAGGCCCGCCTCAGTGCTGAGGGCTTGTTCGATAACCAACGACCTCTGCCTGTTCATCCCCAGTGCATTGCTGTCGTCAGTTCCCCCCACGCTGCCGGCTGGGGAGATATTCGGCGCACCCTCAACCAGCGCTACCCCGGGCTACGGGTGCTGTTCTCCCCAGCTCAAGTACAAGGGGAGGCGGCCCCGGAATCAATTGTGCGGGCCATTCGCCGGGTGGAACAGGATGGGCGGGCGGAAGTGCTTCTTTTGGCGCGGGGCGGTGGAGCCAGCGAAGATTTGGCCTGTTTTAACGATGAGCGGGTGGTGCGAGCCATTGCCGAATGTCGGATCCCGGTGGTCACCGGGATTGGCCACCAGCGGGATGAAACCCTGGCGGACTACGCTGCTGACTACGCCGCCCACACCCCAACGGCGGCTGCCGAGCGGATCGTGCCGGATCTGGGGGAATTGCAGCGCCAGGGATCCCAGTTGCGCCAGAAGTTGATCGAACGCACTCGCCAAGCTTTGGAAAGGGCCCAGCAGCGTTTGCAGCAGGCCCAACACCACCTGGCTTACGTGCATCCAGAGCGGCTGTTGCAACAGGCTCAGGATCGCTTGACCCAACACCAACATCGCCTGCTCCAAGCCGTGCGCCATCGCTTCCAGCAACGCCAACAGCACCAACAGGCCCTGCAAGATCGCCTCCAAGCGCTCGATCCCGAAGCCATTCTGAAACGGGGCTATGCCTTGGTGCGAGATGAAGAGGGATCCCTGATCCGCACCCATCGCCTGCCTCCCCAAACCCGCCTGATGATACAACTGGCCTCGGGAAGCCTATGGGTACGAGTAGAGGAGAGCCATGAGCCGCCGCAAACGTGAGGAGCCGTGGCGCTATGAAGCAGCCATTGCCGAGGTGGAAACTTTGATTGCCCAGATTGAATCGGGGGAACTGGATCTGGCAGAAGTGGTGGAGCGCTTTCAACAGGCCGCCCAAACCCTGAAAACCTGCGCGGACTTTTTAGAGCAAAAGCGGCAGCAGGTGGAGATCATCATCGAGCAATTGGGCCAAGAGGAAGAAGACCTGCCCGAATCATAGGGATCCCACCTGATCATTCCCCCTGCACTGCTGTCGCCATTCTGCTTCACTATGGATGGTCGTTGGATGGTTGTCTTTATCCTTGCGCCCCCATGCCCGCAAAGATCCTCGATGGCAAAGCCTTAGCCGCCCGCTTGCAAGCGGAGATGGCCGCCCAAGTGCAAGCTTGGATACCCCAGGTGGGGCGGCCACCGGGATTGGCAGTGCTGCGGGTTGGAGAGGATCCCGCCAGTGCGGCTTACGTGCGTGGCAAAGAGCGGGCCTGTGAGCGGTTGGGCATTGCTTCTTTTGGCCGACATTTTTCCGCCCAAGACTCCCCTGCCCATTTGCTCGACACCATCGACCAACTCAACCAGGATGAGCGGGTGGATGGCATCCTCGTCCAACTGCCCCTGCCCCCCGGCTGGGATCCCATCCCCCCCCTTCTGGCCATCAATCCCGACAAAGATGTGGATGGACTCCATCCCCTCAACCTGGGCCGGCTGTTGCGCGGCGAGCCCGGCCTACGCAGTTGTACCCCTTTGGGCGTGATGCGCCTGTTGCAGGCAGAAGGGATCCCGATTGCAGGCCGAAAGGCAGTGGTGGTTGGTCGCAGCATCTTGGTGGGCAAGCCCTTGAGCTTGATGTTGTTGGCCGCCGATGCGACGGTCACCCTAGCCCACTCCCGCACCCCCGACTTGGCAGAAGTGACCCGCGCCGCCGACATTGTGGTGATGGCCGTGGGCCGCCCCCGCCTATTGAGGGCAGACATGGTGAAACCCGGCGCGGTGGTCATCGACGTTGGCATCAACCGCATCGAGACCCCCACCGGAGCCGAGCAATTGGTGGGAGATGTGGACTATGAAGCGGTCAAAGAGTTGGCCGCTGCCATCACGCCCGTACCGGGAGGCGTAGGGCCGATGACGGTAACGATGCTGCTGGCCAACACCCTACAGAGCTATAAACTGCGCAGCCACTTGTGTAGTCATTATTAAACAGGAATGAAACATTTCTGTTGCATTGTTCCCTAACTTCCCTCTCTCTCTGGGAGAAGAGCTGGGGTTGGTCGCGGCAGCGGCACAGAGCGCTTGGGGAGTGTCTCAATCTAGCTTGAAATGACTATGGTTTGGAGACTGTTCTCAAAATGTTCTGTTGCTTGGATCCTCCCCCTTTGGCCCAGAAGAGTGAGGAATGGAGAAGTTGCCCCAGAGGAGTTTGAGGTGACCGCTGCAAATGTCCAAGCTGCGCGCGGAGCACCCTAAGGCTGCAAGATCATCGACCAGGAGCCGCTCTCCCCATCCCAAAACGGGGCCAGAGACTCTCCCACCACATTGGGCCCCCAATAGCGGCGGGTTCCATCCAGGGCGAAAGCCACCACAATGTCTCCGGGGCCGATTTGCAGCGGTTCTTCTCCCAAGCTCAGCAGCAATCCTTCGCTGCCCCCTTCTCCAGGGGCAAAGTCCCAGTGGGCCGTTTCCGGATTGATCATCCGTTCGCCGCTGCGCATCAAGATCACCAGCCGAACCGGATGGAGCGTGCGATTGCCGACACGAAAGGATCCTGTGCGGGCGGAGGTGGGGGCAGCCTGGGGGGATAAGACAGGCTCTGAGGGCAGAACAGGGACAACATTCCCCTCAACGGAATCCTCCAAGGCTTTCAGCGTCGGTTTCTCCAGAGTCTGTGCCCTCAATCCCTGCACGAGAACCCCTACCCCAACCAGAGCGGCAGACAACACTAGGGATCCCTTGCCCCTCAAAGCTCTGTTCAGCAATGGGCCGCCGGCGAAAAAAGAGGCAACAGCCTGAGCGAATGAGCAGATCAAGACGCACATCGAGACCACTGCAAGCCAAAGTGATACGTGTCGAGTTAGACAAAAGGCATCAACTGCTGCCCTACCCCTGATAGACCAGCCATACGCGTACAGAGTTCCATCAGAGGATAACGCCCCCACCGTGCAGAACACGATCGTTCAGCTACGTTAACACGTCCATTCCTCATATTCCCTGTGCTTTGGAGGAACAAGGAATAAGGGATCCCCCACTCCAGACCAGGCTAAGCAAGTTTGGATCGCCTTCAGGGATTCACGGCCCGACGCTGCCACCCTTGGGAGGTACGTTCGTACACTGTCCGCAATTGGGGATAGATCTGATCCCCCTTAAGCTGCAAGTGATCCACCTCCGTTGGCTCCAGCAGTAAAGCCACAAAGGTCTGCGGGGGCAGCGGATCTTTCTCTTTCGGCAACTCTTGAATAAAAGCCTCTGGCGGGGCGAGCGGCCCTTTGGGTTCCGGCCAAAACCAGAGGAGCCGTCCTTTTTCCGATATCTGTTGCCACAACTGCTGCCGCTGGCGCTGGGCCTGGGGATCCGGATGATCGGCGGCGATGGCCTCAAGGGTGCCAGCGATGCGGAATTGCTCGCGGGTTTTGCAGAAATACCAGCAGATCTGGGCTTGGGGGCAGTGGGCAATTTGTCGGATCTTCTCGCTGCGACTATCCACCGCCAATTGAATGCGGTCGGTATCGCCCAAAAACCCCCGGAAAACGACCGTGCGGTTGCGCGGATGCCCCTGGGGATCCACCGTGGCCAATTGCAAATACCGCACACCGGGATCGCTACGGTTCCGGTGCAGTGCCGCCTGAATCAGCGCCCGCCAAGAGGGATCCGCAGTAGAATTGCCCTTCGGGTCTTTCATCCGTTTTTCGCAAGGTGCAAGCAAGCCAGGATTGGGGCTCTCTCTCCCTTAGCTAGGGGGTGGAGAAGCCTCAGATTGGGAGTCTGATACATTTACGCTGAACACTGCTGAGCATTACTGCTCAACGGTGAAGCGATAGCATTCTGTCCGTTTCCGAACAGAAAGGCGGTATCCCGCAAAGCTCTGAGCATAACACCCAGAGCGCCTTGCCAATCTCGTGGTAGCCTATGGTTGCACTTTGGGCATCTAAACACCTTTGCGCCACCCAACTTGGTGTGGATGTGCCCGCACTTGGTACAGGTTTTGCTGGTGTACGCTTCCGA
>NZ_JBSSBO010000066.1:0-11735 GCF_054058915.1 Thermostichus sp. MS-CIW-41 | reverse complement strand
CTTCTGCCATTTGTTTTCATCTAAAAAAACCAACTTCATCCTCTTTCCTCTATAAATTGTTCTCTCTATCCTAACATAAGATCAACACGACCTAGCTCCCTCCTTCCCCCTGGACCCAACGCGGGAGCGCTACTCCATGTACCTAGCCAAGGTGCATCTATTACCCTGGCTCTATTGGAACCGCATGCTCAAGGGCAAAAAGTTTGAGGCAGACATCTTCAAGCCCATCAACAAGTTGGTGCATCGCTACTAAGGCTCTTGGATCCCTCGCCCCTGACCCCTCTCCTCTGGGAGAGGGGAGTTTTTTTAGAGGCAGGCTTTTAGCCTTTTCAGCATCGGCAGCGCCGTGCGCAGGCCGCCTGAGTATTCGCGGAACAGCCCACCGGCAGGTGATTTTTGGCCCTTCCAAGCCGGCTGTAAGCTCCCCAACCCCAGCCACTCACCCTTTTTCGCAAGCAGAACCAAGTCTGACTGCCTCTAGATTGTCCTGGGAATTACTGAGGAAGATCGCGGACAAAGCTACAAAATATTTCTTAGTATCAATGTTTTTTGAGATGTAAGGCTTTGCCGCATAACTTTCCCCTAGTCTCCGTAAAGACCGGATAGGCTAAGTGTGAAAGTCTCATCTAAGGATGTTATCATATGTCCGACGAAGAAGAGCTAGGGTATCTCATCAAGAGGCGAAATGAAATTATAGAGCAGCAGAGAAATATCCAAGCCATTATTCAGGCTCCAAGGAATTGGCGAAAACGGGATATTTTGCGTCAAGCAAAAGAGTGGGGCTGGGAAATTGTTCAGCGACGTGCCAGACATAGCACGCAGGCTGTTCGGGGTGATTTAAGAATTCCTATTCCCGGACACGGCGGCGGAGATACTTTGAAAGTAGGATTAGCTCACAAAGTCTTATCCGAACTAGCAGAGCCTGTACTCAGAGAGCTGCAGCTTCAAGAGCAAGAGTACAGCGACCTACTTATTAGCTTTCCAGCGAATAGAGGTGTTAGCTTTAGGGTTGAGGCGGATTTACTAACTAAGCAGATTGAGTTTCTGGAAGAGCAGAACCAAAAACTTGAATTTAAAATAGTCGAGACTGAGGAAGCAGCTCTTAGTTTGCTCACCGAGAAAGAACTTGAGAATCAGCGGCTAGCCAACAGAATGAGAGAGCTTGTGGAAGAGCAGCTTCAAGCGCAAGAAGTTCTCGGTCATGCTATCGTAGCTCTGAAGCAGCTCAAGCATCTCTTCGACCAGCTTCAGAATGCGGTAAACCAAATTCCCATCCTATGGGTTAAGAGCTTATTGCAAAGTTACCTGAACAACATCAAGTCTGTTTTTGAAACCAACTTGCTCTCTGCCGGTTCTAGAAAGTTGCTTCAGGAGAAAGAACAGGAGTCTTATCAAGGGAAGTTGCCTCAGGAGAACAACCATGGGTCTCATCGAGAGTCTTGAAACGGCAATCGCGACCTCGCGGCGCAACTATGCTGAGCTTGTTAGCTTGACAGACCAACTCATCACCGAGCAACAGCAGCAAGGTCAACGAAATTGGCTGCGGCTGAATGCCAAGCCCTGGACCGTAGCGACTCTTAAAAAAACCTTTGCTTCCTTTGCAGCAGCTCGAGCTTACTTTGGCAAATGTTATGGCTTAAAGGCAAGAGGGTGGAAAACTTTAGCAGAGCAGGTCAATACCGTTGAGACGGCATTGATTCACTTGGGTCTAGCTATTCGCGAAAACCCACAAGAAAAGAGCATCTCCCCTTTCAAGAATTGATGGCTACCCATTTTAGTCATTTCAAGCCAGGTTTTTTAGAAACAGGCTTTTAGCTTTTTCAGCACCACTCGATCCAGCGTCAGCAGCGCCGAGCGCAAGCCACCCGAGTAGCCCCAAAAAAAGCCGACAGGCAGATGTCCTGGCGGTGCATCCAGGCTGGTTTTGAGCTCGCCGTACCCCAGCCAGCGACCTTGGATCCGCCAACCCACGGCTTCCCCCATACACTCTTCGCGGGGCAAGGCGGAGAAGGATCGCGATCTGCCTATTGAGGTTCCTCCGGGGTCGCATCCTTGCCACAGTTGCTTTTGAACGCTAAAGCCAAAGCGCCCATGGCTGGCCCGCACCCACAGTTGGTCAATCAGCCGCAGCATGGGGCAGGGGAAGGCCTGAACATCCTTGGGATCAAAAAAGCCCACTTGCGAGCGCCCAGCAAGCTTCAGCATCAGGGCTGTCGTCCAGCGATCCGCCTCCCCCCACTGCCCCGCTCGCAGCCGATCCCACAGACCTTGCAAGGCAGGGGCTGCTTCCCCCACCCACTCTGGCCAAGAGAGAGTTCCGGGCAGGGATCCCCCCTTCCCTCTCTCCTCTGGACAGACATCAGGAAAAATCAGGGATCCGGATCCCTCTTCTCTTCCAGCTTTTTTGGCAGTGGCAGGGGTGGGAGGTGCCACCAGTTGCTCTAGCTCTTCCGCCGAGTGCCGGGACAGGAGCTGTTCCAGCTCGTCTTGGGGTTCTGGAGGCTGGGCCAAGATCTGCTCCAGCTCCCTCAGCTCTTGGGTGTGGATGGCCGGCTCAAAAGCAACCCGCTTTCTCTCTTCTTGAGAGGCTTCTGCCGGCAACAGTGCCAACCATTCGGCCATGGTTTGCGGGCGCTCTTCTGGGTGGAGAGCCATCCCTTTGAGAATGGCAGCCTCCACAACCTCGGGAATGTTGGGGTTAAGGCTGCGAGGGGTATCCAACTGGCGGCCTGTGGCCCGCACTGGCGCACACATAGGCACCATCCCCGTCAGCGCCGTGTAGAGGGTTGCTGCCAAGGCGTAGACATCGGTGAAGGCGCCGCGGCGGCGCAAGCTGTCGTATTGCTCTAGAGGAGCATAGCCATCGGTGCCGTAGGAGGTGTGGCGTTGGATCAGACCTTGGGTGTAGCCGCGAGCTAGGCCAAAGTCGATCAAAACTGCCTGCCCGGATCCCTCCCGCACCATGATGTTGGATGGCTTCACATCCCGATGCAGGATCCCCTGTTCGTGCAAGGCCATCAGGGCAGATCCCACCTCCCGCGTCAGGCGCAGGGCTTCCGGCAGGGGCAACGGCCCTTTTTGCCGCAGAAGCTGGTGCAGAGTCTGGCCGCGGATGTACTCCATCACAATACACCAGCGCTCCTGCTCCCAGATCACTTCTTCCACCTTCACCACATGGGGATGGTGGCAGCGGGCCAGTTGCAGCGCCTCGTTCATGAAGTTCTGCTGGAAGCGGGGATAGTCGGGATCCTCACGAAGGCTGTCGTTCAAAACTTTGATAACCACCTGGTCGGCACGAACGCTATCCCAGGCCCGGTAGGTGATGCCGAAGCCCCCCTCCCCCAAAACGGCCTCGATGCGGTAGCGTCCCCCTTGCAATTGTTCACCAACTGCCCAAGCCATATCTGGATCCCTGCCCCTACTGCCATTCTGTCACAGGGATCAGAGAGTTGCTGGCCTATGGAGCCCCCTAGAAGTCCGAGGGCAGCACTCCAGTTTTCACCTGGAAGGTGCGTGCCTGTCCATCGCGGATGACCCGCAGCGTCAGCGTATTGCCCACCCCAGCGGCTTCCACCAACTGCTGCACCTGCTCGGCATCGCGGATGGCCTGCCCATTGATTTCAGTGATCACATCCCCCTCCCGCAAGCCAATCTCCTCAGCCGGGGATCCCGAAATCACCTGCCCGATCAAGACCCCTTCTTCCACTGTCAGCGTGGTGGGACGAGCGGGGTCGCGGTTGAGGCGCGCCACAATGTCAGGGTTGAGGGTGATCATGCGAATGCCCAAGAAGGCGTGCTCTACCCGACCGTCACGGATCAGTTGCTCGGCAATGTCCATGGCGCGGTTGATGGGGATGGAAAAGCCGACGCTCTGAGCTCGCTGGAAGATGGCCGTATTCACCCCAATCACGCGGCCTTCCGCATCCAGCAGTGGGCCACCCGAGTTGCCGGGGTTAATGGCCGCATCCGTTTGCAGGAAAGTCACCCGCTTGTTGACAGCCCCAATTTGCCCGGAGGAGCGCCCGACGGCGCTGATGATCCCGGCAGTCACGGTATTGTCTAGGCCCAGCGGGTTGCCAATGGCGATGGCCCAATCCCCTGGTCGCACCAAGTCAGAGTTACCCAGGGTAACCGTGGGCAGATTCTCCCCCTCAATCTTGATCACCGCGATATCGGTAACCGGGTCTGAGCCCTTCACCTCCCCTTCAAAGGTGCGCCCATCCAGCAGGTGAACCCTGACCCGCTCGCTGCCTTCCACCACATGGGCGTTGGTGAGGATCAGGCCACTGGCGTCGATGATAAACCCCGATCCGGTGCCTTCTTGCCGAAACTCCTGCGGCAACTGCGGTATTTGATTTCCAAAGAAGCGGCGAAACGGGGGCTGGTTGAACAGTTCTGGGTTGACCCCCCTCGACACGGTGCGGGTGGCATCGATGCGCACCACCGCTGGGCCGACCTTTTGGGCAACGGCGGCAATAAAATTAGAAGGCCGGACGGCATCGGCGGGAGGAGCAGAATTCGCAGCCTCAGGGTGGGGCTCAGACCAGGGCAAAAGGGATCCCACTCCCTCACCGGCCCGTTGCGTCCAAGTGATCAGGGGAGTTTGCTGTAACCACTCCTGCCCCGATCGAGACGATAGCCAGACCCCACCCGCGACGCCTCCACCAAACAGAGCCATCGCCAAAAGTGTGTGCCGTAGAATCCGCGCCATGCTCCCTCCCAAAGCTAAGCCGTATCGCCAAGACTCAAAAGGCGTGAACCCGCTCCCCCGACTTACGCCATCAAGACCCAGTTCACTCCTGGTCTATTCTATCTATTCCTACTCTTTACTTTTGGATGTTCGGGGTATGTGTGCTTACCCTAGCAAATCTTGCGGACAGAGGCAGTGCTCGAAATGCCCAAAATGATCGGGGATCCGAGTATGCTCCATTCCTCCGAGCCGCAAGGGTGGGATCTGTGGCAGCGCCACCGCGCCTGGATGCAGTTGGCCTTGCGAGAAGCTGAGCAAGCGGGAGAAGCCGGAGAGGTTCCGGTGGCAGCTCTGGTGGTCGGGCCAGGGGAAGAGCTGTTGGCCCTGAGCAGTAACCGGCGGGAACGGGATCGGGATCCCACGGCCCATGCGGAGATTCTGGCCCTACGGCAGGCAGGGCAGCGCTTGGGCGATTGGCAGCTGCAGGGCTGTCGGCTGTATGTGACCCTGGAGCCCTGCCCCATGTGTGCGGGGGCAATCAGCCAATCGCGGCTGGCCCAGGTAATCTACGGCGCCGATGATCCCAAGGCCGGAGCACTGCGCAGCGTGCTCAATTTGCCAGCTTCTGCCGCCAGCTTCCATTGCCCGGAGGTCATCGGCGGAGTCTGCGAGGCCGAGTGTCGCCGCCTATTGCAGCAGTGGTTTTGCCACCGGCGCGGGATCCCGCGCACAACCTGAGGAAGAAATTGGGGGCAAAAAGAACGGGCTGGGGTCGTGCATCCGCCAGAGGTTTTTGATACTGTCATATCGGGTTCGGCTGGTCCTCACTCGCGTCCTGCACCAGCCCCAAAAAAGGCTGTCCGAGGGGCGGTGGCTGCCTGAGGTGTTGAGGTTGGTTATGTCCAGATTCTGAGAACCCGACTTGTCCGGGATCACTCGCCGGCTGTGATACTCTTTCCCAGAGGATTGGTGTGTGACTATTACCCTCTCCTTCTCTCCTCCGCCATCAGCCTCGATTAGAGGTATTGCCCTTCTGGTTTGGGCTTGGCTGTGCTTAACTTTTCCGGTGCAGGCACGGGTGCTGCTGCGGGTAGGTATTGCCGTCAACAAGCCCCAGGTCACCGTCGGCAGCTCTACCGGAGCCCGCCTATTGAATGCCCAGGGACAGCCGCTGGCAGAGGTGCAGGCCATGCAACCGCTGCAGGCCAGCCGTTCGGGTTCAGCAGTCAGTTTGGCCGGCCAACAGGGAGAACGTCTTTACCTACAGCCCACCACCTCCGATGGGTTAGTGTTTATCGACCAGAATTGGTACCGTGGCTTGGTGGAGTTGATCCCCGGCGAGCGCGGGGTAATTGCCATCAACCAAGTTGGCTTGGAGGACTACGTTTCCAGCGTAGTGGGCAGCGAGATGGGACACCGTTTTCCCATGGAGGCTCTTAAAGCCCAAGCCGTGGCCTCCCGCACCTATGCCCTCTACCACCGCAGTCGCCGTTCCCAGCAGCCTTTTGACTTAGGAAACGGGATTGATTGGCAGGTTTACAAGGGAGTGGCTGCCGAATCCAGCCGTACCCAAGCGGCTGCCCGTGAGACCGCCGGGCAGGTTCTCATCTACCAGGGGCAGTTGATCAATGCGGTTTTCCACTCCTCTGCGGGGGGACATACGGATGATGCAGGCAACGTCTGGTTAGAGTCGCGGCCCTACTTACAGGGGGTGCCCGATTTCGATCACCACTCACCCGTGTTTAGCTGGACGGCCACCGTTCCTGCCCAACAGATTCAGCAATTGGCTGCCGGGATCGGTGCCATTCGTTCTGTGGAGGTACTGCGCAGCTCCCCGTGGGGACGGGCAATCACGGTGCGCTTGACGGGATCCCAAGGGATCAAAGATCTCAATGCCGGCGATTTTCGTCGGGCTCTAGGGTTGCGCAGCACAAAGATTGCCATTAGCCCGCGCGGGGAGGCCACCACTACGGCCAGCCTGGCTCCTGTGGCAGGGACATTCCCAGCTTTCTTTGAGATTCATGGGCGGGGCTACGGGCACGGGGTGGGCATGAGCCAGTGGGGAGCTGCCGCCCTGGCCAGCCAAAACTACTCTTACCAACAGATCCTCAGCCACTACTACCGCAACACCAGTCTGGCAGTGGTGGAAGGACGTTAAGGCTCAACTTCAAAGAGAAGCCAACAAAATAATCGATTGGTAGCAAAAGTAGCTGCAGTTTTTAAGAGCTTATGGAAAGCAGCATTTTAATTGAACCGGAGGGGTTTCCCAAGGGTTCGTTGGGGTTCTGTAGATTTTGTTAACTTTGAGTTAACTCTAATGTTGCACCATCTCTTACGATAGACGGGCAGCTTCTAGACGGGCAGCTTCTGCCGGAATCGAAAGCTGGCCTGCCTGCGACCCCTGTTTTTGAAGGCTCCGCGCTGCTGTGGCAAGATCGGGAGAAGCCCTGGAAAATTTGGGTTACGTCCCCTGAAGATTTTGTAGAGATCTTGAATTCCCCCCTCAGAATCCTCAGGATCGGCTCAATAATAATTGAGATACGTTTACCAAGATCGACCTCTACCTCTTCTTTTTCGAGCCCATAACTTTAACCCCAGGTATCTGTCCTATGTCCATTGCCACCTTAGCTCCTGCTTTTCCCGAACGTTGTCCGGTGCTGCCGGAAGCGCTCACGCCCCTGTGCGAGATCGCCCGTAACTATTGGTGGACCTGGAACCCGGATCACCTCACCATTTTCCGGGAAATGGATCCCGCCCTGTGGGAAAAAACCTCCCACAACCCGGTGCGCATGCTGGAGGAGGTTTCCTACTTGCGGTTGGCAGCCTTGGCCACCGATGTGAACTACCTCAACACGTTGAACCGGATGGTGCAGTCCTATCGGCAGTACATGGCGGCTGAGGATACCTGGGCCAAGCGCACCATGAAAACCTACGACTGGCAGCGTCCCATCGCCTATTTCTGTGCCGAATACGGCTTGCACGAGTCTTTGCCCACCTACTCTGGCGGGCTGGGTATGTTGGCTGCCGATCACCTCAAGTCGGCTTCAGATTTGGGGGTGCCCCTGGTGGCCGTCGGATTGCTCTACCGTCAGGGCTATTTCCAGCAGCGCCTGGACAACAATGGCTGGCAGGGAGAGCTTTATGAAGACTCTGAGTTTGAGTCTCTGCCGTTGACTTTGGTGCGTCAGCCGGATGGCAGCCCTCTGTTGGTGGAAGTGGCGATGCGGCAGCGGTTGGTGAAGGCGCGTGCCTGGCGAGCAGACGTGGGCCGGGTGCCGCTCTTTCTGCTGGACACCGACCTGCCGGAGAACGACCCCATCGACCGCTGGATTACCGCCCACCTCTACGGGGGCAGCACCGATACCCGCATCGCCCAAGAGTGCATTCTAGGCATCGGTGGGGTGCGTCTGCTGCGCCAGTTGGGTTTGGATCCCATGGTCTATCACATGAATGAAGGGCACGCTGCTTTCCTAACGCTGGAGTTGCTGCGGGAGGAGGTGGCGCGGGGCACCCCCTTCGAGACGGCGGAGGCCAAGGTGCGGGAAAAATGTGTGTTTACTACCCATACACCGGTGCCGGCTGGCCACGATGCCTTTAGCCCCAATGAGATGGATGCGTTCTTTGCCTCCTTCTGGCCTCAACTGGGCCTGACGCGGGAACAATTTTTGGCCTTGGGAGCTCGGCGCACCGGGGATCCCTGGGAGCACTTTAACATGACGGTGCTGGCTTTGCGGTACGCGCGGGCAGCCAATGGCGTAAGCAAGCTCCACGGACGGGTTTCTCGCGAAATGTGGCATGTGCTCTACCCCGAGCGATCGGTGGATGAGGTGCCCATCAGCTCCATTACCAATGGGGTTCACGCCCGTACCTGGGTTTCCCCTCTTTTTTGGAACCTCTACGACCAGTACTTGGGCCCCGATTGGCCGGAGCGGGTGTCAGACCCGGAACTGTGGGCCAAGGTGGAAGAGATCCCAGATGAAGAACTGTGGCGGCGCAAAGAGGCTCTGCGGGAGCGGCTGGTGTCTTTTACCCGTCACCGGGTGTTGCGGGCCCGGCGCAATCGCGGCGAAAGCAATGAGCGCATCCAAGCGGTCAACCAGTTGCTGGATCCCAAGGTCTTGACGATTGGGTTTGCCCGTCGCTTCAGCACCTACAAGCGAGGAGATTTGATCCTGCGAAATCTGGAGCGAATTACCCGCATCTTCACCAACAAAGAGTACCCTGTGCAAATTATCTTTGCCGGCAAGGCCCATCCCCGGGACGAAGGGGGCAAGCGCCTGATTCAGCGGGTGGTGGAATGGTCCAACCGGCCTGAGGTGGCCAACCGGGTCGCCTTCATCGAAAACTACGATGCCTATGTCGCTCGCAATTTGGTGCAGGGGGTCGATGTGTGGCTGAACAACCCGCGACGCCCTCTGGAGGCCTCCGGCACCTCAGGACAAAAGGTGGGCTTCAGCGGGGGATTGAATTTGTCGGTGCTGGATGGGTGGTGGCCCGAAGGTTACAACGGTCGCAATGGCTGGGCTATTGGCCAAGAAATCGAAGGTCTGGATCCCGCTGCCCAAGACGACTTGGACGCCAACTCCCTCTACGATTTGTTGGAGTATGAAGTAATCCCCATGTTCTACGACCGGGATGAGAAAGGGATCCCACGTCGTTGGATTGCCCGCATGAAGGAGGCGATCCGCACCCTCAACCCCGTTTTCAACACCGACCGCATGGTAGCGGAGTACGTGCTGAAAATCTACGAGCCTCAGCCCCTGGAAGCAGAGGCGAGCCGGACTTTGTTGGGTTCGGCTGTTGCCGGCTAGGGTGGACTCCCCCTCTCCCAGCGCAAATCATACAAAACATTGGGATCCCCCCTCCTCAATGAGGAAAAGCGGGGATCCCGGGTTTGCGCTTGGGGAAAAGAGACTAGGCGCTGGCGTTGACGGCCATAGGCAGAGTCAGCGGTTCTGGCTCCTCTTCGGGGGGCAACATCACCACCTCAGAGTTGTCGATGATGGCCTGCAGCTCTTCCCCATCGATGGTTTCGGCCTCCACCAAACGACGGGCGATCCGATCCAAGAGGGCACGGTTTTCCCGAATCAAGTAGGTGGCCCGTTGGTAGGCCTCGTTCACCAGCCGCCGCACCTCTTCGTCAATGAGGGCCGCTGTTTCCTCCGAGAAATCCCGTTCTGCGGCGATCTCCCGGCCCAGGAAAATGTTGGCGTATTGGCGGCCCAGGGCCACATTGCCCAGTCGGTCGCTCATGCCAAAGCGGGTCACCATGTTGCGGGCGATGCGGGCCACCTGCTGCAGGTCACTGGCTGCCCCTGTGGTGATCTCCGACTCTCCATAGACCACTTCTTCGGCCACGCGCCCACCCAAGGCAACGGTCATCATGTTCTTCAGATGGGCACGGGTGGTGAGCCCCATGTCGTCATCGCTGGGCATGAACCAAGTGAGACCACCTGCTTGTCCCCGGGGGATGATCGTCACTTTTTGGATGGGATCGTAGTTGGGCAAGAGGGATCCCACCAGGGCATGGCCCGCCTCGTGGTAGGCCACCAACTCCTTGCGCCGCTCGCTCATCAGCCGATCCTTCTTCTCTGGGCCGGCCAACACCCGATCCACCGCGTCGTTGATCTCGTCCATGGAGATCTCGGTGAGGTTGCGGCGGGCTGCCAGAATGGCTGCTTCGTTCAGGAGGTTGGCCAAATCGGCACCGGTAAACCCAGGAGTACGGCGGGCCAACTTCTCCAGATCCACATCGGCAGACAGGGTTTTGCCGCGGGCATGCACCTTGAGGATTTCTAGCCGGCCCTGAAAATCGGGGCGATCCACCGTAACTTGGCGATCGAACCGGCCAGGCCGTAGCAGCGCTGCATCCAGCACATCCGGTCGGTTGGTGGCCGCAATGACGATGATGCCGGAGTTGCCCTCAAAACCGTCCATCTCGGTGAGCAACTGGTTCAGGGTCTGCTCCCGTTCGTCGTTGCCACCTCCCAAGCCAGCTCCCCGCTGGCGACCGACCGCATCAATTTCGTCGATGAAGACGATGCAGGGAGCATTTTGCTTGGCTTGCTCGAACAGGTCCCGTACCCGCGAGGCCCCCACCCCGACAAACATCTCCACAAACTCGGAGCCGGAAATGGAGAAAAAGGGCACACCCGCCTCTCCGGCTACGGCGCGGGCCAACAGGGTCTTACCTGTGCCGGGCGGGCCCACCAGCAATACCCCGCGGGGAATCTTGGCTCCCAAAGCGGTGAAGCGCTCTGAATTTTTCAGGAAATCCACCACTTCTGCCAGCTCCAGCTTGGCCTGATCGATGCCGGCCACATCGTTGAAGGTAATTTGGGTTTTCGGCTCCATCTGCACCCGTGCCCTGGATTTGCCGAAGTTGAGAGCTTGGCTGCCTGGGCCATTTTGAGCCCGCCGCAGCAGGAAAAAGAGCCCCAGCAAGAGCAAAACCGGCAGGAAGAAGGTGCTGAGAATGCGCCCAAGTAGCCCCTCCTCTTGAACAGGGCGTACCGCCAGCTCCACCCCGTTGGCAACCAGGGTGTTCTCAAACTCAGGGGTAAGGGGGGGCAGATTCACCTGCACTTGGGTGGCGCGGTTGTTGATTTCTGCCTCGGCGATGGCAACCTGGCGACCATCCGGGGCCGTCTCCACCAAAACTTTGCTGACCTCGCCCCGTTCGACGCGGCTGATTAGGTCGGAGTAGCTGATCTCCAAACGCTCAGCCGGGCGGGTACCCAAGAAGGTGGTGGCTAAAGAGATCAAGACGATGGCCAGTAGCGCATATAACCCCGCGCTTCTCCATTTCTTGTTTTTACCTTTCTGACTCACGGAAGTGTTTCCTCCCAAAGGGTGTTTTTGAATCGAACTCGCAGATGGCGACTTGTGGGTAACAATCTGGGGTCGAGTGGGTTCTTGCAGCAACAGACTGTTAATTAATATTAACCTGAGTAAACTACCCGGCTCCGACCGCTAAGCGGTACGGAGCGGGCTTTCAGTAGCCCTGAGCCTGCTCTGCTCTACCAGAGAACAAAACAGGCCCGAA
>NZ_JBSSBO010000065.1:0-12021 GCF_054058915.1 Thermostichus sp. MS-CIW-41 | reverse complement strand
GCGGGATACCGCCATTCTGGTTGGAAACAAACAGAATGCTATCGCTGCATAGTTGAACAGTGATGTTCAGCAGTGTTCAGCGTAAATGTATCAGAGCGCTCCAGCAGCTTGACGCAAGCATACAGAGTATCCAAATGGGGAGTGGGCACCCCCACCAAACGCCCCAACTCGGTGATGGCTCCCACAATGGCCTCGATCTCCGTCCGTCGCCCCAGCTCAACATCCTGCAGCATCGAGGTGCGATGGGATCCCACGCGGGCTGCATCTTCTAGCCGTTCTTCCAAAGAGACCGGCAGCCGGATCCCTAGAGCTTGGGCTACAGCCTCAACTTCCCGCATCACCGACCGAACCAAAGCACGGGTGGGTGGGTATTGGGCAATTTCATCTTGAGCAGCTCGGGTGAGGGCGCTGATGGGATTGAAGGCAGCGTTGCCCCACAGTTTCTGCCAGATCTCGGCCCGAATCTGCGAGGTGAGAGTGGTGGCAAGCTGCGCCTGTTCAAAGATGGCGGCCAAGGACTGCAACCGCCCTGACAGAGATCCATCCGGTTCCCCCAGAATGTAGCGCCCACCCCCTGTGTGCAAGACCACTCCCGGCTCTGCCAACTGCACGGCAATGTACACCACACAGCCAATCACCCGCTCTATCGGCAAATGAGCAGCGATAACCCCTTCTGGATCCACGGAAGTCAGGGAATGCCCCTCAAACTCGCCCCCATGCCGGTAAAAGTACCACCAGGGGATACCATTCTGGGCAATCACAATGGGGGTGTCGGGGCCACACAGGGATCCCAGCCGAGGGGCAAGCTGCGGCAAGCTGTGGGCCTTGACCGTCACTATCAGCCAGTCCTGTGGGCCCAGGGCAGCCGGATCGTCGGTGGCTGTCAACCGCTCTACCCAGGTTTGGGAGGGATCCCCCTGCCGGATCAGCTTCAGACCTTGGGTGCAGATGGCCTGCAGGTGAGCTCCACGGGCCACGACACTGACGGGAAAGCCAGACCGAGCCAGGCATATGGCCAAGTGACTTCCCACCGCCCCAGCGCCAACGATACAAATCTTCATGAGTTTATCATCTTTCCGCCACCCACCTCATATCCAGGTGGCCAATTGACATGGAATTGACATGGAATTGACATGGAGCTGTAACAAGGCCCGATACCGGGCCCGGGAGAAATCCCCGACAGCTTTACTCTGCCCCCCCTTGGGTCACCCTTAGGATCCCATATCCAAGTGCCACGCCCACCAGGGTCAGCACAATGCAGAGTCCAGCAATGGTGAAGATCTCGCCAGCCATAGATTCAGCTTCCTCGCAAATGGGATACATCGCCTTCTCAGGATATCGGATCCCAAGCCCTGGCCTTCACTCCAAGGGTGTAGCGGCCCAAACCCAACTCCTCGAAAAACAGTCGTTCTCCCAGACTTGATGAGATCCGGCTATCCGCCTCTATAATGAAAGCAATTTACAAGTCTTTACCGGCATAGGCTAAATTGTAATGCCTACAGCCGTAAAACTTGTTTGGTGGCTCTCGAATGGCCCGTTGGGCCTCGCGAGTTGTGGAAACGGTTCTAAGTAGGGTCTTGGAGCGCTAGGGATCCTGACTTAACGGGAAACTCCTGAGCAGTTCTTGCCAAAGAGCCGTTCAAGGAAACTGAGGCAAAAGACCCAGGAATTGAGTCTTTATACCTAGGCTCCGCTCCTGCTTCGAAGAAGCAAACTTTGTGGTTTCATTAACGTCCTCATTCATTTAGATGTCTTTAGGGAGTAGTTCAGATGACCATAGCGGTAGGGCGCGTGCGTCAGGAGCGAGGATGGTTCGACATCGTCGATGACTGGCTCAAGCGCGACAGATTCGTGTTTATCGGCTGGTCCGGGCTGCTGCTGTTCCCCTGCGCTTACCTGGCCCTGGGCGGCTGGCTCACCGGCACCACCTTTGTGACTTCCTGGTACACCCACGGGTTGGCCAGCTCCTACCTGGAAGGGTGCAACTTTTTGACCGTAGCCGTCTCCACCCCCGCCGACAGCATGGGGCACAGCCTGCTGCTGCTGTGGGGCCCCGAAGCCCAGGGGGACTTCACCCGCTGGTGCCAGATTGGGGGGCTGTGGACCTTTGTGGCCCTGCACGGAGCGCTGGGACTGATTGGCTTTATGCTGCGGCAATTTGAGATTGCCCGGCTGGTGGGGGTGCGGCCCTACAACGCCATTGCGTTTAGCGCGCCGATAGCGGTGTTTGTGAGCGTGTTTTTGATTTACCCGCTGGGGCAGAGCAGCTGGTTTTTTGCGCCCAGCTTTGGGGTGGCGGGGATTTTCCGGTTTTTGCTGTTTTTCCAGGGGTTCCACAACTGGACGCTGAACCCGTTCCACATGATGGGGGTGGCTGGCGTTTTGGGTGGAGCGCTGTTGTGTGCCATCCATGGGGCGACGGTGGAGAACACCCTGTTTCAGGATGGGGATGCGGCCAGCACCTTTCGGGCGTTTGAGCCGACGCAGTCGGAGGAGACCTACTCGATGGTGACGGCGAACCGGTACTGGAGCCAGATTTTTGGGATAGCGTTTTCCAACAAGCGGTGGCTGCACTTTTTCATGTTGTTTGTGCCGGTGACGGGTTTGTGGATGTCGAGCATTGGGGTAGTGGGGTTGGCGCTGAACCTGCGGGCGTATGACTTTATCAGTCAGGAGGTGCGGGCAGCGGAAGACCCGGAGTTTGAGACGTTTTACACGAAGAACATTTTGCTGAACGAGGGGATTCGGGCGTGGATGGCGCCGCAGGACCAGCCCCATGAGCGCTTTGAGTTCCCTGAAGAAGTCCTCCCCCGCGGCAATGCGCTCTAAACCCACTGAGCTCGCTCGACTTTAGCTGCGGTAGATCCCTAGAGATCTGCTCTGTGAGGATGAGCGCTTGCCCAAGGGATCCCCTGCCGCGGATCCCAGTGGACAGGGAGCCCAACGGCAGGCGCTCGCGTTAACTAAACTTTTTTTGGTGTCTCTTGTTCCTGACTATCATTGGAGGTTGGTCTCTGTGACCTCGACAACATTTGGTTCTGCAGTGGTGCAAGATCGCACCCAAGGCGGATTTGCCTGGTGGGCTGGGAATGCCCGCTTGATTAATCTCTCCGGTCGGCTTTTGGGCGCCCATGTGGCCCACGCTGGCCTGATCGTCTTCTGGGCGGGAGCGATGCTGCTGTTTGAGGTGGCTCACTTCACGCCGGATCGGCCTATGTATGAGCAGGGCCTGATCCTGATGCCCCACGTGGCCACTCTGGGCTGGGGGGTTGGCCCGGGGGGCGAGGTGATTGACACCTACCCCTACTTTGTCATCGGGGTGCTGCACCTGATCTCCAGCGCCGTGCTGGGGTTGGGGGGCATTTATCACGCCATTCGCGGCCCAGAAACTCTGGAGCAGTCTTTCCCCTTCTTCGGCTACGACTGGAAAGACAAGAACAAGATGACCACCATCCTGGGGATCCACCTGATCCTGTTGGGGTTGGGGGCTTTCTTGTTGGTGGCCAAGGCCATGTGGTTTGGCGGTGTCTATGACACCTGGGCTCCAGGGGGTGGCGATGTGCGGGTAATTACCAACCCCACCTTGAACCCCGCTGTGATCTTCGGCTACTTGTTCAAATCTCCCTTTGGTGGGGAAGGCTGGATCATCAGCGTTGACAACATGGAGGATGTGATCGGTGGCCACATTTACATCGGCATTATCTGCATTGCCGGTGGGATCTGGCACATCCTCACCAAGCCCTTTGGTTGGGCCCGCCGCGCCTTCATCTGGTCTGGGGAGGCCTATCTCTCCTACAGCTTGGCGGCGGTTTCCCTGATGAGCTTCATTGCCACCTGCTACATCTGGTTCAACAACACCGTCTACCCCAGCGAGTTCTACGGCCCCACTGGCCCAGAAGCCTCGCAAGCGCAAGCCCTCACCTTCATCGTGCGCGACCAGCGCTTGGGGGCCAACATCGGCCAAGCCCAAGGTCCCACCGGTCTGGGTAAATACCTGATGCGCTCCCCCACGGGCGAGATCATCTTCGGCGGCGAGACGATGCGCTTCTGGGATGTGCGGGCTCCCTGGAAAGAGCCGCTGCTGGGCCCCAATGGCCTGGATCTGGATAAGCTGAAAAACGACATTCAGCCCTGGCAAGCCCGCCGTGCAGTGGAGTACATGACCCATGCGCCGCTGGGATCCCTGAACTCGGTGGGTGGTGTGGCTACCGAGATCAACACGGTGAACTTCACCAGCCCGCGCACCTGGTTGGCTGCTCACAACTTCATCTTCGGCTTCCTGTTCTTCGTGGGTCACCTGTGGCATGCCGGTCGCGCTCGCGCTGCCGCTGCTGGCTTTGAGAAAGGGATCAGCCGCGAGAACGAGCCGGTTTACCGGATGAAGCCGATCCGCTAACTTTGGGTTAGCACAACGGTCTCAATGGTTTGGCTTGGCCCCCATACCGGGGGCCTTTTTTTGGGCATCCCCCCCTCAAGGATTGGCAGAAAGAAAGTTTGGGGTGGAAACTGAAGAGCGCTGAGTCATCAGAGCAGATGCACAAGATCCCTGTTACCGTCATCACCGGATTTCTGGGATCCGGCAAGACCACTTTGATCCGTCACCTTTTGCTCAACAACCAGGGCCGCCGCATTGCCGTGTTGGTGAATGAGTTTGGCGAAGTGGGCATCGACGGCGAGTTGCTGCGGGATTGCCAACTTTGCGAGGGAGAGGGATCCATCCCCATTTTGGAGCTGGCCAACGGCTGCCTCTGTTGCACGGTGCAGGAGGAGTTTTTGCCCACCATGGAAGCCCTGTTGCAACGGCGGGCAGAGCTGGACTGCATCCTGATTGAGACTTCCGGATTGGCCTTGCCCAAGCCCCTGGTGCAAGCTTTCCGCTGGCCCACCATCCGCACGGGCGCCACGGTAGATGCGGTGATTACCGTGGTGGATGGTCAGGCTCTGGCCTCTGGACAACTGGTGGGGGATCTGGCGGCCCTAGAGGCCCAGCGGCAGGCGGACGAGAGCTTGGATCATGACACGCCCATTGAGGAGCTGTTTGAGGATCAGTTGAGCTGCGCCGACTTGGTGTTGCTGACCAAGGTGGATCAGCTCTCTCCTGAACAACAGGCGCAGGTGGAGAGCTGGCTGCGCCGCAAGCTGCCCCCTGGGATCCAAATTCTCCCCTGTGAGCGGGGCCAGGTCTCCCCAGAAGTGCTCTTGGGCTTTAATGCAGCGGTGGAAGACCAGCTCGAGCGCCGCCCCAGCCACCACGATCACGGGGAGGAGCATGAGCACGAAGCTTTTGAGTCTTTCTACCTCAGCTTGGAGGGAGGTTATGAGCCGGGATCCCTGGTGGCTCAGCTACGCCAGTTGGCCCAAGAGGAATGTCTTTACCGGATAAAAGGGTTTGTGGCCGTCCCCTACAAGCCGATGCGCCTGGTGCTGCAGGGGGTGGGATCCCGATTTGAAACCTACTACGACCGCCCCTGGCGACCCCAGGAGCCGCGCTTGACCCGCTTGGTGTTCATTGGGCAAAACCTTAACAGAGAGCGCATTGCCGCCCAACTCCAGGATTTAGCGGTTGACAGGGTGGCGGCGGCCCCCCGGAGCTGATCCCTGTCTCAAGTTGTGGTTGCTTCTGGGCATTGACGCGCTCGCGCAGGCAGGCTACAGGCCCTCACCCCCAGCCCCTTTCCCAAAGAGGGAGGGGCGCAGGTACCTCAAAGGTAGACGTCCAGAAGGGAAGCTAGGGTGGGAAATCGGCAGCGCAAACCCAGCGTTTCTGGGGAAAGGGCCGGGTAAACAAAGTGGCGGTGGCGCAGACAGAACTCGTCCCACTCAGAAAGCTGCACCCGAAAGAGGAAGGCCAGGGCGCGAACGAGAGCCGGGGGCAGAGGCACTCGGAAATAGATCCGTTTTTTGAAATAAGCACACATCTGTTCCACACATTCATCCCAGGAGAGGGGGGGATTGCCCAACACCCAATCGCCGCCACCAGGCAGATGGGCCACCCAATAGGCCACCATCTCGGCCACATCGGCAGCGTGGATAAAGTGGAAGCTGGCATCCACCCGCAAAAAGCGGATCAGATCCAGCCAGCGGAGAACGTCCTTGAGGCCGGCAGTGATGTGGGAGTAGGGGTGGTGGGGGCTGCCGCCAAAGAGCAGGGTGGGATAAAGGGTGAGCAGGCGCTCCGGCCAGAAGCCGCTTTCCTGCCGCCGCAGCAGCATCTCGTACTTGCTGCGGATGTAGTCGGTGCCGGCCCGTCCGGCAATGGCCAAAGGCTCCAGGTCCTGGTTCAAAAGGCTGGCCGTGGAAAAGTAGATCACCTGCTGACAGCGCTCCGGATCCAACAACTGAAAGAGCTCCAGGGTGTGGGTAACATTCACGGCCCAAGCCAGGGCGGGATCCCCCCAAGCTGCCGCCATGTGGATCAGCCCGTCCATCTGGCGCAGCAGAGCGGCGTGTTCCCGGATGCGCAGGAGATCGCCGGGTACTAGGGTGATAGGGGCGGGCAGCCGTTCTAGGGGCAGCCGCAGGCGGCTGGTCTCGCGGATGAGAACGTACAGGTGGTAGGCGGGCCGCTCCGGAAACTCGGGATCCCTTTGCTGGGCCAGGCGCTCCAACACATAGTGCCCCAGGCAGCCGCTAGCGCCGGTAAGAAACAGATTTCGCAAGAGGTCTTCCCAACGGGACTCGATGAAAAAAGCTTCTGACTAGTGTACCGCTTCAGCTTCTGTCTGCCGGACTGCCTGAGCCCTCAATTCCCCTGCAAGAGAGCCGCTCGACTTGGCAAACCCCACACTGGAAATCTGGCCGCAAGGATGTCAGCTAGAAATCGCAGGAGCCCCGCACTGTACCCGTAGGGTCAGTGCCGGGAGGAATGCGCTTTGATGAAGTACAATGAACTTATGAGCCAAGTCCTGACCGTCTCCTGTAAGCTCAAGGCGTCCCAGTCGCAAGCCGCCAAATTGGACGCGACGATGGATGTCTTTGTGCAGGCATTGAACTGGGTCAACCAGAACACGCCGGAGAAGATCGTCAACGCGGTCAAGCTGCAATCCCTTTGCTACTACGAGATTCGAGCCCGGTTCGGCTTGTCCAGTAACTTGGCTCAACAGGTGTGCAGACGGGTGGCAGGCGCTCGCAAAGTGGCGAGACAGCGCAACCGTCCGGTTAAAGAGTTCAAGCGTAGGTTCGTTACCTACGATGCACGTATCTTCTCATTTCGCGAGAAAGACTGGACGGTGTCGCTGACCACGGTTGAAGGGAGAGAACGCTTTGAGCTAGCCATTGGTAACTACCAGAGGGGAATGCTGGCTGGCTCTAACCCCAAATCGGCCACCCTAGTCCAGCGGAAGGATGGCTCCTACTACATCCAGATTTGCGTAGAGGAAAAGCCACCCAAGCAACAAGATACCGACAAGGTGATCGGGGTGGATTTGGGGAGGACAGATATTGCCCATACGTCAGACGGGGACAACTGGAATGGACAGCAGTTGAACCGAGTCCGCGACCACTACTCCCGGTTGAGGGCGGTACTCCAACGCAAAGCCAGTAAGGGCACACGCAGTTCGCGGCGCAGATGCAGAGAACTGTTGCAACGGCTGTCTGGCAAGGAGAGACGCTTTCAGGCGTGGGTCAATCATCGCATCTCCAAAGCTATTGTCTCTAGGGCAAAAGCTACCAACAGCGCTATCGCCCTGGAAGACCTGACAGGGATCCGGGAAAGGGTCAATCAACAGCCACGCAGCAAAACCGAAAGGCGCAGGGCCAACAGTTGGGCGTTCTACCAACTACGTCAATTTCTGGAATACAAGGCGAGGGTTGCAGGGGTTTCTCTGATTCTTGTTCCGCCTGCCTACACGTCGCAGACCTGCCACAAGTGTTTGCACATCCATCCCGATCCTGCGCAATCCTACCGCAGTGGCAAGTCGTTCAAGTGTGGGCACTGTGGATGGGAAGGGGATGCGGATTTGAATGGTGCGAATGTGATTGCGCTCTTGGGGGCTGTCGTAAACCAGCCTAGAGGTCCGGGCTTGTTTTGTTCTCTGGTAGAGCAGAGCAGGCTCAGGGCTACTGAAAGCCCGCTCCGTACCGCTTAGCGGTCGGAGCCGGGTAGTTTACCATAGTTCGACAAGAATCCAACTCAAAGAGCATATCCGAATATCCATCTGCATCTGTGGCTGTAACCTCTTCTCCGCCTTCCCGTTCCCGCGCTTTTGGCCTTTGGCCGCCGCTGGCCTTGGTTTTGCAGCGGCTGACCCAAGCGGTGCCGGTGCTGCTGTTGATCACGGTGCTCAGCTTTTTGCTCTTGCAGCTGGCCCCCGGAGATTTTTTGGATCCCTTGCGGGCGGATCCCAGTGTCAGCCAGGAGTTTATTGCCCAAGAGGAAGCGCGGCTGGGGTTGGATAAGCCCTTGGTTTGGCAGTACTTGACCTGGCTGGGCAACCTGCTGCAAGGGGATTTCGGGGTGAGCTACACCTATCGCGTGCCGGTAGCACAGCTCATCCTCTCCCGCGCCGGCGCTACCTTGCTGTTGGCGGTGTCCTCTGTGGTGCTGACTTGGCTGATCGCCATTCCCCTAGGGATCCTGGGGGCGCTGCGGCAGAACACCCCCCTGGATCGGGCGTTGCAGTTGCTCAGCTACCTGGGCCAGGCCATGCCCAGCTTCGTGCTGGCCATTTTGCTGCTAATTGTGGCCCAAAACGTGAGCTGGCTGCCGGTAGGGGGGATGACCAGTGTTTATTTTGCCGAGCTTAGTTTGGGGGAAAAGTTGCTGGATCTGGGCCGCCACCTGCTCCTGCCCACGCTGGCCCTGAGCATCACCAGCTTTGCCGGGCTGCAGCGGATTACGCGCGGCAATTTCTTGGATGTGCTGCGGCAGGAATACATCCAGGCGGCGCGGGCCCGTGGGATCCCGGAGTGGCGGGTGATCTGGTTGCACGCGCTGCGCAACGCCGTCAACCCCTTGATCACGATCTTGGGCTTTGAGTTTGCCAATCTGCTCAGCGGCTCTTTTATTGCCGAGTTTTTCTTCAATTGGCCGGGGCTGGGCAAGCTGCTCTTGGAGGCTGTTCAAAGTTTCGACATCAATGTGGTGATGGCGGGGCTTCTGCTGGGGGCCGTGATGCTCATTCTGGGCAATTTGTTGGCCGATTTGCTCCTGATGTGGGTGGATCCCCGTATCCGACCCGACTCGTTTTTTAGTTAGCCATTGCTGCTACGGATCCCTCAAACAGGCGGCTCAATTGTGGAGACAATATCCCGAATCACCGCCTCAGCCTCTTGCCGTCGGTTGCCGGCCATCTCTCCCGACCCGGCCAGAGAAACCCGATGGGTCAGTACCGGCACGAACAGTGCTTGCAGATCTTCTGGTAGACAAAAGCTGCGCCCCTTCACCAGCGCCTGAGCCCGTGCTGCCCGCGCCAAGGCCAGGGCTCCACGGGTGGATACCCCCGCCCGCAGCAGCTTGGACACGCGAGTGGCCTGCACCACCTGCAGAAGATAGTCCGCCAGGGATCCATCCAAATACACCTGATCCACCGCCGACTGAATCTCCCGCAACTCCATCAGGGAGAGAACCGGCTGCAGAGCATCCACCGGCTCGGCCTGTTGCCGTTGCAAGAGTAAAGCTCGCTCTACCTCAGGGCTGGGGTAGCCAATCGACAGCCGTACCAAAAACCGATCCAACTGGCTTTCTGGGAGGGGATAGGTGCCGTGGTACTCCAAAGGATTTTGGGTGGCCAACACCATAAATGGGCTGGGCAGCGGGTAGGTGCGATCGTCCAGCGAAACCTGCTTTTCCGCCATTGCCTCCAGCAGGGCACTTTGGGTGCGGGGCGAGGTGCGATTGATTTCATCCGCCAAGACCACGTGGGCAAAAATGGGGCCGGGACGAAATTCAAAATCCCCTTTTTCTTTGTTGAAAAGGGTGAGGCCAAGGATATCTGTCGGCAATAGGTCGCTGGTAAATTGAATCCGCTGAAACTTGGCTCCCAAACTGTGGGCGATGGCCCGCGCCAAAGTGGTCTTGCCTACACCGGGCACATCTTCAAGCAAAACATGACCTTCCGCAACCAAGGCCGTGACCACCGCCTGCACCACCTGCGACTTGCCCTGAAACACGGATTCGATATTGGCAATCAGCTTGCCAATCTGTTGGTGCAAGGTTTGTAATCGCTCCGCTGGGATCCGTGCTGAACCAGACCGGGTGCTGACACTCGCCATAAACCATTCCCAAAGGGGCCTATTCCACCTTACAGGCTGGATCCCATTGCCAGCTCAGGGCGGGATCCCGCTAAACCCCAGTGAAAAACCGGAGTATCATAGACCTAAGCCCTCCACAAGGATGGATATCTTGGAACTGTCTTGCAAAAGTGAATATGCTCTCCTGGCCCTTCTGGAATTGGCCCAGCACTACAGCGATGGCCAGGTGCTGCAGATTAAAGAAATTGCGGCTCATCAGTCCATACCCGACCGCTACTTGGAGCAATTGCTGGCCACCTTGCGCAGGCAGGGGTTGGTGCGCAGCCAACGGGGATCCAAGGGAGGCTACTTCCTGGCCCGAGCGCCCTGGCAGATCTCGCTGTGGGACGTTATTCAGGCCATCGAGGGGGAGGATCTCACCCGTTCCCGCGACTTGCCCTCGGGCGATCTCACCCCAGAGCGGGAAGTGCTCCTGAAGGCCTGGCAAGAGGCTCAAGCTGCGGCGGTAGCCATTCTCCAAAAGACCACCCTGCAAGACCTCTGCGACCGGCAGGCACAACAGCAACAAGCTCGGCTTATGTACTACATTTAAGCCAGAGGCTGGGATCCTTGGAAGGTTTTGGGTTATCCTGAAACCCACTGCTTTTTGAATTGAGCCCTTCCATGACCGTTCGCTCTTCTCGCTCTCAGGCTGCCGATACGTTTTCCGCGGAAGATTTTGCCCAAGCTTTAGACAGGCAAAACCTCAGCTTCCAACCGGGGCAGGTGGTGCAAGGCCGCATTTTCCAACATCAGAACGATGGCGCTCTGGTGGATATTGGCGGCAAATCCCCGGCCTTTCTGCCTCTCAAAGAAGCAGGGATCCGCCCAGGGGAAGATTTGAGTGCCCTCTTTCCCCTAAAAACAGAAGCCGAGTTTCTCATCTTGCGAGAAGATGCAGAAGGACAAATTGTGCTCTCGGCGCGGCGGCTGAGGCTGAAGCGGCTTTGGGAAGAGCTGGCCCAGAAGCAAGCCAACGGCCAGACGGTAACCGTTCCGGTGATCGCCACCAACAAAGGGGGGGTGGTGGTGGATGTGCAGGGGCTGCGCGGCTTCATTCCCCGCTCCCACCTCAGCCAACGGGAAAGTCTGGAGGAGTTGGTGGGGCAATCCTTGACAGCAAGCTTTATCGAGGTGAACCCAGAAGCCAACAAGCTGGTGCTCTCCCAAAGGGCGGCTGTAAAGTCCGAGAACCTGAGCCGCTACACCAGTGGCCAAGTGGTGGAAGGCAAAGTCAGCGGACTAAAACCCTTCGGTGTGTTTGTGGACTTGGAAGAAGGGGTAACCGGGCTGTTGCACATCAAGCAGGTCAGCCAAAGTTTTGTAGCCTCGCTACCGGATTTGTTCAAACCAGGCCAACGCATCAAAGCTGTTGTCATCGATGTGGATGAGGCCAAGGGACGGATGGCCCTCTCCCTGCGGGTGCTGGAAAAGCATCCGGGCGAGGTGCTGGAGCAGCTGGACAGGGTTATGGAGGAGGCCGAAGAGCGGGCCGGTAAACTCAAGGGGAGAATAACATCCGACGGCCAAGTCATCTGATCCCATCTCTGCCTCGAGTTCGGATGCAAAACCTGCAGAGGGAAAGCAAGACGCCTTACGGCAATCAGAGGAAAATCACTTCCAAGGGATCCCATACGGGATCCTTTTTTTCATCCCGTGCTCAACGCCTTACGGCAATCAGAGGAAAATCACGGTACTCTAGGTCGTGTTGATCTTATGTTAGGATAGAGAGAATAATTTATAGAGGAAAGAGGATGAAGTTGGTTTTTTTAGATGAAAACAAATGGCAGA
>NZ_JBSSBO010000064.1:0-12430 GCF_054058915.1 Thermostichus sp. MS-CIW-41 | reverse complement strand
CAGGACTTGGGTCATGGTTCTATTGTAACCTCGCATTCCTCCCGGCACTGACCCTACGGGTACAGTGCGGGGCTCCTGCGATTTCTAGCTGAGAGGGTTGCCGGGGATCCCTGCAATTCCCCTCTTCTGGCCGGGAGTTTGGGGATAGGATTGAGAGACCAAGGCTGGACCGTCAGTCAGAACAGGTGGTGTTTTTTCCATTCTCATTCCAGCTTGCCCAGGGATCCCTATGCTGACTCAACTGCGCGAACTGAGCATCGCTGCCGACGGGCGCTATCTCAGGGATGAAGAGCTGCAGTTCATGGAGACCTATCTAGCCTCCTTTGACCTACGCCTGAGCGCCTATCGCAAGATTCAGGCGGCGGAGGCCCAGATCATCCGGGATGTGGAGATGAAAATGCGCGCGCTGGATCCCTACTTGCTCATGCGAGGGGTGGAAGACTTTAGCAACAAGTGGAAAGCTGACACCGTTCGGGTTCTGCGCCTTTCGGCCTTAGCCATGCTCTTGGATGATGAGCAGCGCTACAAAGATCGATTTCTCTACTGGTTCCAAACACTGATGCGAGCCTTCCGCACCCAACGCAGTTGCGAGGCCACCTATCGCTTCCTACAAGAAGTGATAGCCAATTACCTCACCCCCGAAGAAACCAAGTTGATCAGGCCGATTCTGGAAACCAACCGCACGCTGTTGGGCCTCAACTAGGCAGCCGTCCCGGCGGGCTCTTCAGAGTTGGCCGGCTCAACCACCTCTAGCTCATCAGCTTGGAGATGCGCACGGAACTTGTTGTCAAACTGCACCTGAAAGGGAAAGTTGGCGCTGATCGGGCGGCCATTCCAATCTCGAAGCACGGCCTTCAGTTCCCCTTCCATACCTTTGAGGTCAAAAGGCTGATTGCGATGTTCCGGGTGGTGATAGACAATCACGCTGGTACGCACCCGCACCCGATCTCCAACTTTCATGTCTTGCCCTCCTGAAAAGGCAGCATACTGCAGGAACCGACTGGAAACACTCTAACTCAATCTCTAAGCAAGCTTTCCGGATGTGGAGAAGTGTGTGGAAACTGAAACAGTAGTTTGTATTTTCCTCAGGGTCATCTTCATGTTGGGAAGCCCCAGAACATCCCCTCAAAGTCAACCCAGAGAAAGCCCGTCTCAACCAATGGGATCCCTCTGGAGCCAACAGCGCCGCTCACTGGATCCCTGGATTGTATAGATGGGATCCCTATTGGGCAGGAGGCTGGTTTCGCCGGAAAAAGCTGCGTCTAGCCAATCTCAGCTTCCACCGGGATCTGGGAAAGAGAGAAGGCGACCTTTTGTTGCTCCACCAAGCGGTCGAATTCTCGCTCGAAAGTAACCAAGGCCCGGTTGGTTTTGCCCCCCAAGTAGAGCCCCGTCTCCGTTTGCAAAGCCCAGATTTGGCTGTAGCTGAAGTAGCTCATCACCACCCCCACCATCAACAGGCCAAATCCGAGATACACCGCAGGGATCCCCGGATCCGATTTAATTTGCAGTCCGGTAGCGCCGATCACCTCATCCAGATACAGAGTGAGGGGGTTGGGGAAGCGTTGGGGAGCGACCTCGTCGAGGGCCAAGCTCATGCCTTGGCGCAGGGATCCCATCCATTGCCCTTCAGTGTCGTAGAGGAGGGCTGTCCCCTGCAGATCCGGCAGCAGCAGCGTGAGGCCCTGGCTCATGTCCGGCTGGGTGGGCACAAAAGCGCCCCAGAGTTTGTTGCCTGCCTCGGTGCGCACCGGCACCACCGGGATTTGAAAAGTGGGGCTATTGTTGATGCGGATGCGGATGCTGTCGATGCTCCAATCGGCTTGGTAAAGGGTCACACCCCGGTAGGAGAGAGGATGGTTGACGGAAATGGTCTGACGTTTGACCTCCTGACCCTGATCCAAGATCGAGAGGTCGGAATAAAACTGCTTGACACGGCCATCGGGAGCGTAGTCAATCCAGAAGCGATTGGCCCGAATTTGCCAGGTAGGCAAGTGAGCGCGAGCCAGATCTCCCGCTCCGGTCAAGTGTTGAATGGAAGCCACGCTGCCGCTGGGAATGAGTTCTTGGGCCTTGAAGCCGCTAATGCTGCCCCAAATCGCCCCCAGCAAGATCAGCAGCATGCTGACATGCACCAAGATGGGGCCGATCCTGCCGATTAACCCCTTGCGGGCGTAGAGGTAATGGCCCTCCTGAAACACCAGATAGCCCTGTCGGCGCAACCGCTCCGGCAGACCTTGTAAAGATTGCTGAGGCAGATACGTCCGAAACGGCAGGCGCTGAAAAGACTGCGGACGGGTGAGATAGCTCCAACGGCGGGCCCCCTTCAACATCGGCCATTGGCGCGTCAGGGAACAGGCGGCAAGGCTGCTGCCGAACAGGATCAAAATGGCCAGAAACCAAGGGGTGCGGTAGACGTGATCCAATCCCAAGCTCAGGATCACCCGCCAGGTGAGAAAGCCAAACAGGGCCGGATGCTCTGGATAGTGAGCCTGATAAAAAGCCGCCGTTTCCTCTTGCTCGATCACCGTGCCGGTGGCGCTCAAGACCGCAATTGCCAACAAAAGGCCAATGGCTAGGCGCAGATCCGCCAGCAGCGGCAGCAGCTCATGTCGAAAATACCGCCGCAGCGAGGAAGCCCAGCGGGCAAGCGGGAGAGAGTATATGACCATGAGAAGTTTGTCGGCTCAAGATTCAGACCGCTGCTCTTGCCAGGCAAGGTGCAGTCCCCAACAGGGTGCTGTAGGTGTAGCCCCATCTTAGCCTGCAGCAGCAGGGATCCCTTAGGCCCAAGCCGACAAGATTGTTACGCTGCCGAACCCCACCAACACCACCCCACTGGCATAAGTGAGCCAGCCCGACCAGCGCCGCAGGGCCAACAGTTGCTTCACCAACCCGGTAAACACCCCCGCCAGGAGCAGAGGAAAGGCCAATCCCAGCCCGTAAGCCAGCAGCAGCCCGCCTCCTACCCAGGGTTGCCCTGTGGTGGAAACCCAGGCCAGCAAAGCCACCAAAACCGGCGTACTGCAGGGAGAGGCCACCAGGCCAAAGGTTAACCCCAGCAACACTGCCCGACCCAGCCTGGGCCATTCTCCGGGAATCTCGAGGCGGTTAAACCAATCGGGAAAACGCAGGGGGATCACCTCTAACAAGTTCAGCCCCATCAAAATAGCAATTCCCCCCACCACAACAGGCCCGAAGGATCCGGTTTGTCCGTAAACGCGACCCAGCAAAGCTGCCGACAAACCCAGCAGGGTCAGGGTAAAAGCCACCCCAGCCGCAAAACCCAAAGATTGAGCCCAAACTTGCCGCCGCCCTTCCCCAGCCGTTTCCTCAGAAGCGGGGGTGTAGCCGCCGATGTAGCCGATGGTCACTGGCAGCATAGACAGCGTGCAGGGGGAAAGACTGGTGAGCAAGCCGGCCAAGCCCACCACCAGCAGACTGACGGGAGAAAGGTGCTGCAGTTGAAACTGCACCAGCTCAGTTGCCCATTGTTCTAGGTGGTAAAGCCAGAGCTGAGCCGCATTCAACATAAGCTCGATCTGTCAACATAAGCCCAAGGTAGCATGAAGGATCCCCGAGCCCGTTCAAGATATCTTTGCTATCCATTCCCACCGCGCAGGTTGTGAGGAATTCCGCGAGGATGGTTGACGGGGAACTGCTGCCATTCCTGTTGAGCTCGTTGCAGCACCAGGAGCAATTCGTCCCACCTTTCGCCAGCGATCAACCGCTCTATCTGTCGTAACTGGGCTTGGTAGCTGCTCAGGGCAGTCAGCAGCGCCTGTCGGTTGTGGCGGGCCATTTCCAAACCCAATTGCGGGATCCCTCCGCCAACACGGCTGGTATCGCGGAATCCGCTGCTGGCCAAAGTGCGGGCCAATTCCAGAATCGCGGGATCCCCTTCTTGGCTAACCGCTGCGATCAAGCTGGCACTGACCATAACCGGCAAATGGCTGATCCAGGCCACCGCTCGGTCATGGCGGGCGGGATCCGTGAGGACAGCTTCTGCGCCAACAGCAGCAATCAGTTCTTTCACCGCATCGAGAGCCTGAGGTTGGGTCTCGGCGATGGGAGTGAGCACGTAGGGCCGCCCCCGAAACAAGTCAGCTTCTGCCGCTTGGATCCCTTGCAGGCTTTTGCCGGCCATGGGGTGCCCCCCCACAAACCAGGGCCACAATTCGGTTGCCGGAGCAACGATGGGCTGCTTAACCGAGCCGACATCGCTCACCACGGTTTCTGCCGACAAATAAGGCAACAGGGCGGCTAGCGTGGCCAACACCTGCTCCAGAGGGGTACAGATCAGCACCATTTGCGGATCAAAGCGAGCCAACAGGGCCAACTCGGTTCCACAGCCTTGGACAGCACCCCGTTCCAGAGCCTGTTTGCAGGTGGCCGGGTTGCGGCTTATCCCCCAGACGGGATATCCCTTTTCGGTCAGTTTGAGGGCCAGGGATCCGCCAATCAACCCCAACCCGACAATGGCAATGCGCATAGTATCTCAGTAAGCCAGTGAAACTCCTTTTTGGACACCACCAACAACCGCTTCCAGGTGTAGTAGGAGGCTACTCCCGTAGCTCACCGATACTCGCCACCGGCGGGCAAGCCTAGTTCCTTCCGAAGCTCCCGCCGCAGCAGCTAAATTCTCGGCCAGGGACTGTCCACTTGTCCATTTTTAAGTCAATATAGGGGTAACATCCGGGCTTGCTTGCCCTGCGGATTCGTGGTAGCCAAACTGGCCTCCGACAGGAAAAACAAGGGCAGGCCTTGGATGTATTGGCAGGAGCTCGGCCCGCTGTGGACTGCTGTTGCGCCGAAGGGATCCCAGCCTTTCGTGCCGGCTCAGCGCAGTTCTTCTTCGCTTACTCAAGAGCAGGTGTCCCTCTTCTCAGCGATTCTCCAGAACTGTACCCATCGAGCCACTTTCACAGCGGGCTCGGCTTTTGGCCTGCGAGTTCCCGCTTTAACCCCCGTTGGGGAGCACTCTGTCGTTTAGGAGATTCTATGCCTAGTGAACCCAAAACCCGCAAGAGCCGTGAAAGCACTAACCCGCGCCCGCGCGACCGTCGTCGTGAATCGGCCAAAGGGAGCAAAGGGGCAGTCTCAGCCACCCATCTCTCCTTGCCGAAGTTAATTCAAGAGAATGCGGTGCTCCAATCTCGCAGCCAGTTGTTGTTGATGTACAGTGACTTCCAAACCGAAATGCCCAACGATGGCAAAACCGGTGTGGGCACCTGGCTACAGTCTCGACTCAAGGAGCACGGCATGCCCAGCCTGCTGCGTTTTGGCCCCCGCTCCCGCCCCCAGGTTTTCCGCCGCGATGAATTTTCCGAGTGGATTACGCTGGCTCTGGCCTCTGTTAACCCCAACAGCGATACTGCCCCCCAAGAGCACCTGAGCTAGGCCGGAAGGGGAAGTTGAGCGGTAGAAGCAGAGGTTGTCGGCCCAGGGATCCCGCCACGCCCGTTGAGGGAAGAGGGTGAACTGGGCTTTTCTGTATCCGGCAATAGCAGGTCGCGGATGAGGCGAGCTGCCGAGCGTTGCAACCAGCGGGAGGCCAATTGACGGCCCAGTTGTTGAGCTTCCGGTTTGGCAGCCACCTTGGCAACAATCGGCAGAAGCTGCAGCGGCTGAAAGCTCGGGTTGCTGCTGAGGAGTTCCCACAGACGCTGCAAATGAGCCAAGCCATCTGAGCCACCCTGGGATCCCGAGCTGGAAAAGAGCACATCCACTAGGCGCTCCCGCAGGAAAGCGCCCCGCTCAGAAAAGATAAAATCAACGGCCTTTTCCAGGGATCCCTGCAGGTCAAAATCCTCGCTGTTGACGGCGTTGCGCAGCAGGTTCTCCAGGCGGTTCCAGCGAAATTGCCCCTGGTTAAACAGCAGCTCCCGCAGAGATACGCGCAGCTCCGGGGCCGGGTCGGTGAGCAGGCGCTGAGCCACGTAGGGATAGGCCACGCTCAACACCTTAAAGTTGGGATCCAGGCCGATGGCGATCCCTTCCAGGGTGAGCAAAGAGCGGATGATCAAGGCGTAGTAGGCGGGAACTCGAAAGGGAAAGTCGTACATCACCCCCGAGAGCCGATCGGTGATGCTCTTGAAATTCAGTTCGGAGACCGATTTGCCCATCGCTTCGGCGAAGACAGCTTCCAGAGCAGGGATGATGGGAGTCAGGTCGGTATCTGGATCCAGGAACTCCAAGTCCACGTAGTCTTGGGCCAGCCCGGCGAAGTCTCGGTTCACCAAATGCACAATCGCCTTGATCAGGCCGTAGCGCTGATGGGGCGCGATGGTGCTCATCATGCCGAAATCGATATAGGCCAGCCGCCCGTCGTACATGGCCAAGAGGTTGCCCGGGTGGGGATCGGCGTGGAAAAAGCCATTTTCCAAAAGCTGCTTGAGGGAGCAATTGACACCGATCTCGATCAAGTGCCGTCCATCCAGCCCCGCAGCAGCGATTTTGTCAACCTGAGTCAGCTTGATGCCATCAATCCACTCCATCGTCAGCACCTTGGTGCGGGTGTACTCCCAGTAAATTTTGGGAGCGTAGATGGAGGGGTGACGGTACAGCGCCAGGAACCGCTCGGCATTGCGGCCCTCCTGCGTGTAGTCCATTTCTTCGTAGAGGCGCCCGGCAAACTCATCGACGATGCCCACCAGGTCGCTGCGGATGCGGCGGAAAGTGCGTTTGGCCCAGGCGGCCAGGCTGCGGACAATATACATGTCGAGAGAGATGCGCCCAATCAAGTCGGGCCGCTGCACCTTGACGGCGACTTTCTCCCCGCTGTGCAAGTAGGCCTGGTACACTTGCCCCAAGCTGGCGGCGGCAATCGGTTCAGGGCTGATCTCTCGAAAGATTTTGTCTACGGGTTTGCCGATCTCCGACTCGATGAGGGCAAAAGCAATGGCATTCTCGAAGGGGGGCAGCTCATCCTGCAGTTTGGCCAGCTCCTCCAGAAACAGGGGCGAAACCAGATCGGGACGGGTGGAGAGGGCTTGGCCGATTTTGATGGCTGTCGGCCCCAATTCCGTGAGGATCTCCCGTAGCCGGGCCGCATGTTTCGGGCGATTCTTCAGTTCTACTCCCCGCCAGCGATCCCAAAACACCCAGGCCAACAAGCCCAAAAAGGGGGTGATCAACTGAAACAGGCGCCGCACCACCAGATCCCAGCGCCCTCGATATTGCTTGGCCAACTGCTCTGGGTCGTAACGCAAGCTTGGCTCAGGAACCACCCCCAGATCTGCCGGAGGGATGGAGACAGCCCCAGAACCCAAGCCATCCTGCCTCGCTGCTGTTGTCACTACCGGTGTTGCGCCCATAGATGCCCCAACGGATTCCGTAACACATCTTAACTTGCTGGCTCAGCCTGGCGACCCTCGGAGACAGCCACCAGCCTGCTCGATTGGGCTTGAAAAGGCCGGCCAAACCTTCAGAAAAGGATCTTCATCCTCTCCCGGAGAAGGTGACAGCAGCCCACCTACGGAGATCCCCGCCAAACCTAAAATGGGAAAACCGCGATCTCTGCCTTTGTGTCTGGATCCCCCCCTCTACGGCCTGCCGAGCCGAGTGTGACCGGATTTGCAGCCCTTAAGGCGCGCCACGTGCTGTTGGCCTTCTTGGTGATCAACCTGGGGGTAGGCTTGGGAGCCATCGCCTTGGCCCAGCTGTTTCATCTCCCATCTGACGATCCTCTGCTGGCCGACTTTGTCTATTGCGCTACATTTGTCCTCACCTGTATCTGGAGCTGGCGACGGGGGCAGCAAGCCCATCTGCAGATGAGACGGCTGTGGGGCAACTGGCGGGCTGCTATTCCCTGGGGATCCCTGCTGCGGGTGGTGCCGGCTTTGGTAGTGCTCTCCATCGGCACAACTTTACTGATGATCTACCTGATATCTTGGCTTGCACCAGAGCTGGCGGAGTCGATGCTGCACTCACTGGGGGAGGAGGATAGGGAAACGGCCTGGCCGCAGATGTATCAGGGGTTGCGCTGGCTCTCGATTGGGGTGGTGGCCCCCATAACGGAGGAGTGGCTGTTTCGCGGCATCTTGCTACACCGCTGGGGCCTCAAGTGGGGCCTCTCCAGAGGTCTGCTGGCTTCTTCTGGGGTATTTGGCCTGCTGCACCCCAACCCCGTCGGGTTGACGGTGTTCGGCTTGGTGATGGGCCTGTTCTACTTGCAGACTCGCTCCCTGACCTTGCCTGTCTTGGCTCATGCCTTGAACAATCTCTTGGCCTTAGCGCTGGGATCCCTAGGAGGGGGAAGGATGGAACCAGCTGATCCAGTCGGGGCTTTCCACCTCTACTTTGGCCTGTTCTGTCTGGGGATAGCTGGGTTCATTTTGGTTCCCTTCGCCCGCTTCCATTGGCCGGAGCGTGGGGCTTGCTTGCCCTATTTCCTGAACCGCTGAGTATTGACTTCCTCACACTTTCCCTCCTGTCTGACGGACTTGTCTGACAGAAGAGCGCTGCCGTGGGATCCCCATGGGAAGTAGCGGAGGTTTGATTGATAAGGAATGCAAAGAAAACGCCAAAAACTGTCACTCGATCTCGGGAAAAAGCTGTGTGGATGGGGATATCCTGAAATAGGCAGCAACAGATTCCCGTGCAAAGTTTAGCTGTGGCTCGCTGGCCGATGGGGTAGTCGTTGGGCCGGGGGTCAGCCCAGAGGGTCAACATGGAAAGGCGGTCTTTTCTGCAAAAACTCCTCCTGGTTGCTGCCGGTCTTGGCCTATCCCCTGGCTGGTTGAGGGGCCGGGCTGAGCGATATGGGCAAGCTTTGGCGGCTGGCTCCCGCAAGCTGGCTGTTCTCATCGGTATTAACCGCTACCTTGGCGAGGGATCCGCGCTACAAGGGTGTTTGACAGATGTGGAGTTGCAGCGGGAGCTACTCCTCTATCGCTTTGGTTTTGACCCGGCAGACATTCTCACCCTTACCGATGGGGCAGCCACGCCGGCTGGGATCCAATCGGCCTTTGCAGAGCACTTGGGGGGTCAAGGTCACACGGCTGAAACGGTAGTGGTGCAGTTTAGCGGCTATGGCCAGTGGCGGCTGGGATCCGCGCCCAACTGTTGGCAGCCGGTGCTGCTGTTGTCTGGCTCTGAGGGAGTGGCAGCAATGGAGCTAGACAGCTTTTTCCGGCTTTTGGAAGGCTTGGGCACTGCCCAGATCACCACCCTTCTGGACTGTGGCTTTACCTATGTCTCGCCGTCGGTGCGAGGCAACTTGCAACTGCGTTCCCGTCCCCCAGCCGCGATCTCGGACTCCAAGGACTCCGTCCCGCTGGCGCGATCGGAGCCGCAGCGGGTTTGGCCGTCTCCGCCCAAGGGCTTGCTGATTTCGGCCACCACCCCGCAAGACTTGGCAGCAGAAGCCGCTTGGCCAGGATTCTATGCTGGGGTACTCACCTATCTGCTGACGCAGTACCTGTGGGAAACCACGCCTGCCACTCGTCTGCTGGTGGCCTTTAACCAAGTGGTTAGCCGGCGAGAGCTGGGCCTATTCGCCTGCCAACGCCCCACCTTGGAAGGCCAAGACACTGCTCGACACATCCATCCCTATTTTCTCATGCCCACACCGGCAGGGGTCAGCGGGGTAGTTCAAGAAGTGAAGGGAAATCGGGCTCAGGTGTGGTTAGGCGGGATCCCATCGGCGGCCCTGTGTGGTTTGCAGCCGGGTACTCTTTTGGTTCCCATTCCCGCCGATCCTTCCGCCTCTTCGCCGACGCCGCTGCTCATGCGTTCTCGCAGTGGGCTGTTGGCTCAGGTTCAGATGGCCAGTCCGGAAGGGCAGCTTCCCCCTGTGGGCACACCTTTGCGGGAGCAGCTGCGCGGCCTCTCCAGCACGCTCAAGCTTTTGGTTGGCCTAGAGGAGAACCTGGGCCGCATTGAAAAGGTGGATCTGACCAATGCCATTGCCGGCTACAGCTGGATGGAAACGGCCAACCCCCGCGAGCGACAGGTGGACTGTTTGTTGGGCCGCATCACCCCGGAAATGGCCACTGCTTTTAGGACTCCGTCCCGCTGGCGCGAACGGTCGGATACCCTGCTCAAGCCTCTGGAAGTGAACAGCTACAGCCTGTTCTGGCCGGGGCGAGAATTGCTCCTGAATTCTTGTGGCCCGGCAGGAGAAGCCGCAGCAATGGCCGTCCAGCGGTTAGCTCCCCGTCTTGCCCATCTGCTGGCTGCCAAACGTTTGCGCACCACCCTCAATGCGGTTTCCTCTTCCTTGGCAGTGGTGGCGGAGTTGGCTGTCAAAGGTAAAGCTGCCAATCGCGCCAGCGGGACGGAGTCCTTAGCTCCCTCGTTGGCGGCACGCCTTGTCCAGTCCGCAACTTCCGCTCCTGCTGAGGTGGGTATGCAACGGTTTATGCGGGGGGATCCCTTGCATCTCACCCTTTGCAACAACAGCGATCAGCATCTGTTCGGCTACCTGTTGCTGATCGACCCGACCGGACAACTGCACCTGCTGGCCCCCCTGCCTCAGGACAACTTCACCACACCTCTTCGCTTGGAAGCCAAGAGCAGTTTAACTTTGCCACCCTTGCCGGAGGTCGATGGCGAGCTGCGCTCTGCTGTGAGCTCTGACTTGCTCACCTGTCATGCCCAAGGGCTGACGGAGCTGTTGTTTGTGGCCAGCACCCGCCCCCTGTCTGCCAGCTTGGAAGCCCTCAAGGCTATGGCCCGCAAACTGGGGGTAGCCCGTTCGCCGATGTTGCTCAATGGGCCGCTGGAATGGACGCAAACGCTCCTCGAGGAGTTGACTCAGCGTGCCTCCGATCGCGCCAGCGGGACGGAGTCCTTAGGGGATCCCGACTTGCGTTGGCTGGATCCCGCCCAATCCATCACCCTTTCCCTTACCTATTTGCTGGTTTAGCTCAGCAGCAGGGCAAACAAGCCACAGAGGGCAATACCATCGAAAACCCCGGCCCCGCCAATGCTGAGAATGCCTGAGCAATTGCGCCGCAACACCTCCGGCAAGTGCAGGAGATCCGCCCCGATAAGGGTACCCAAAACCCCGCCGGCAAAGGCCACCGCTGGCGCCTGATCCCCAGCCCAGAACAAAGCGGCCAAGGCTGCTGTAGCTGGGGCAATTAGAGGATTCATCTGAATGCCGATCCCGGGCACCACGTGGGAAGCATAGTAGCTGACCAAGGTTACCAGCGCCGTCACCGCCAGGATCAGCACGCTGTCGGCCCGCCCAAATTGGTATAGGGCCAAGAGCACCGGGATCAGCCCCCCGCCCACGTTTAAGGCAATCACCGTCTCCTGGGAAAGCTTGGTCAAAGGGATCCCCCAGAACTGCCGCATCCACAAGCTAGCTAGGTCTTCTACCAGCGTCACCTCGCATTTCACTCGATAGAGGGGAATATTGACCGAGCTGCCCACCAGGATGGCCAGCAGCAGTAACAGCGCTCCCTCCCGCGAGAACCCCAGCTTTCCCACCGCCAGCGCCACCACATCCACTGCCAGCCCCAGCCAGAGGAAAGGCAGCAGCAACACCAGCATGAAAAACAACAGCAGCGAGACCGGCAGGTAGAACATGGCAGGGATCCCAACTTTTCTTCAGCCTATCAGGACTCGGTTCAACTTTTCTCAGCTGCGTGCCCCCTGAGAAAGTAAGGACTCCGTCCCGCTGGCGCGATAGGTTTGCAACTAAACTTTATTCGTTTCAGGATCTCAAAGGCCAAAAATGAGGTTGCGAATATCCCGATCGCGTTAGCGGGACGGAGTCCTTGAAATATTGCGGCCAGCCCTCCAGTCGCCAGGAGTTTTAGCCATAACGATTTGATAGCGCGGATCTCCATAAAACCGAATTTTGATGTGATTAGATTCTTCAACAGTCTCGAAGCAAAGGTCGCGCAGATACTGTTCAGTATGAATGTTCCACTTGCGGTAGTCTCTGAAGATGTAGCCCTACAGGACAGGCCGGCAGAGGTGCTGCAGATCCTGGGCTAGGCATGGCCCGCTACTACGGGAATGGGGGGATGCCTGCTGGCGAGACTCCGCCACACCAGGGATCCCAGCCCAACAGCCACTCTGGTCGCAGGGACGCCGTTCCCCAAGGCGCGGCAAACGAGCCCCAGCAGGACAGACCACAGCAAAACAACCAATACCCACAAGACTAGACCCAACAGCGGGCCCGCCAAGCCTGCTTCCAGATTGGTCAAAAACTGAAGGCCACCATCACCAACATCAAGGGCAACGAAGTTACTTTCCAGATTTCGGGCCCCGACATCAAGCTCACCCCAAGGGAACCCTCCCTCTCGGTGGAGCAAGAGGTAGAGGTGAAGGTTCTGGGCCTTAGAGAAGATAAAGGACTCCGTCCCGCTGGCGCGATGGGACTCCGTCCCGCTGGCGCGATGGGACTCCGTCCCGCTGGCGCGATGGGACTCCGTCCCGCTGGCGCGATGGGACTCCGTCCCGCTGGCGCGAT
>NZ_JBSSBO010000063.1:0-14012 GCF_054058915.1 Thermostichus sp. MS-CIW-41 | reverse complement strand
AATGTTAACTCTCTCTTCTGTCTGTAAAAAAGCCAATATCTTCTGCCATTTGTTTTCATCTAAAAAAACCAACTTCATCCTCTTTCCTCTATAAACTATTCTCTCTATCCTAACATAAGATCAACACGACCTAGTCGATTGGAGAAATCCAACAAGGCCCGATTAAGCCCCACGTGGGTGGCTGGCCCCATGCGCTTTTTGACATTCTTCAAAAGCTGCTGCCACTCCAAGCCATTTTTCTTCAATTGATCGGCAACATCTTCAGGCAGGTAGGTCTCATAGGGGTGTAGCCTGGAGCCGCTGACATACTTGCCCATGTTGTCTCCATCCGCCAGTACAATCACCCACCAGTCGGAGGGACTGCCCCCGGTTAGACCCACCTGTCGATGGGCTTGATCCACGGCTTCTCGCAATAGGGCAATATCTTCAGGATCCTGGAGCCCCAGATCGTCCACCAGCCATCTGCTGGAAAACATCACTCCGTTGTAGGGTGCTTCTCCCCTCGTCCGCTGGGAGAGGGGTTGGGGATCAGGAATCATTTGCTCATCCGTCTTCGGCACCTGAAAAGGGCGGCGCGTCAGGGATCCAAATCGATCCCGATATTCCGGCAGAACTTGTCGGATCTGCTTCTCCAACACGTGCCAATACTGTTTCACCTTTTCGGGAGCATCATGGGCAAAGCGGGCTGCTGCAATGGAGCTGAGGTTGGGAAACCGGATCAGGTTTTCCAGATCGTCCTCTTCTTCGGCTACTCCCAGAGAGTTGGCAATGCCCCCATACTTCCAGGCCATGCGTTTGGTCAGTTCCACCGCGTTCAACATCTCCGAGCCGTTGAAAAGCCCCGGATAAACTTCGGCCATCAGTTTCCAGAACATGCGCAGGGATCCCGCCGGCAACCCTGCCCCTTCACGGAATCGATCCCGATAGAGCAAATTGGGGTGAACCGCGCTGTACATGCCTGAGAGGGTAGACCGCTCCCCAGGGGCCACCGGGATCTGCCAGGTGCGGGTATTTTTAATAGCCTGAATCGACTGACCCAAACGCGCTTGCAAGCTGCCCCACCAGGTGTCCACATTCAAATTCCCATAGGCTTTTTCTTCAGGGTTGGTCGGCAATTCAACTCGGCTTTGGGCTAGAGTTTGCTGGGATTCTTTCCAGGACTTGTAGTCGGGATCTTTAGTTTTAGCTTGCAAAGGCTTGTCGGGATCCCCTAGCGGAACCAGAGTCCAATAGCTTTCCCAAGTATGATCAAGTCTTGGTACTGATGCTGCTCCAGTCGGCATTCAAAGACGCTGTACTGAACCCGCCGGCCATAGCCTTCAAGCAAGTCAGAGACTTTCTTGCGTCGTTTGTTGTCGGGGATGTCGTAGGTGATGACGTAGAGCTGCATGTGGGATCCCCTCAGCGGATGAGGAACGGCAAGTAAACAGGGATCTGATCATTTACATCATTTACAAACTGCTTGTAGGTCTGCACCTGCCGGTTGATGACGGCCCAGCACAGTACCCCATGTGGGAAAGATAGGCGATGGGGATGTTGCGCTCTAGGCAACTCTGGATCAGTTGGGTTGTGACTTGGGCATGGCCAAAGATCAAAATCTGATCCAAGTGGGGCAATTGAGCCTGTTGAAGAACAGCTCCAGCCCGTTTGACAACCAGGCGTTCCTGGTCGAGGCTGAGGTAGCAATCCTGTTGGGAGACATAGAGTGTTCTACCCATGAGGCCACTCCCAGAAGCCTAAAATTGAAGCTGAGGTGGGAACAAAACGGGGTCTTCTTCAAGTTAAAAGTCAGGCCCAAAAATGCTGTAAGGGAAGATGCGAATGGCGAAAAAGCAGAGCAGGGTTTCTGGTGTGGGATCCGTTCGTGACGGTGCGCTCCTGATGAAAGATCTGCAAACCCTGAGACACTACGGCATCCTTGGGGATCTGGTGTATCGTTGGGGCTACTATCTCGGCTCTAGCACCATGACCGAAGTGGAGTTCAACGCCGCCCTCAGCGAGGGGATCCCAAAGCCCAAGAGGTCTTTCAGGCCCAAAAGCCGCGGTTCGGTTGACGCAGACGAGACAGAGCAAATCAGGGCACTGAAGGTCTCACTCTGGCAAACGAGCAAAGCTGACCCCTCGGTAGTAGTAGGCCAAAATTTGGCGGTAAGTCCAGCCTCGGCGGGCCAATTCTTGGGCGCCCCACTGGCTCATGCCAATGCCATGCCCAAACTTGGGATAGGGGCTGACATCCGGTAAGCTCATCAAATAAGGGATCCCACTCACCCCGACGGTTTGGCCGCCGCTGCTGGCGCTGTACATGGCATTGACAAACTGACCCCCATACACCATGACCACACCACGGGTGGCTTGTGTTGCTTCCAGGGCGGCTGCCGACCGCTGGGAAAGCCCTCGGTACACCTGGGAGCGAGTATCGCTAAACACATCAAACCAACCGCGGGAATTGCGATGGTAAAGAACGTAGCTGCGGGCTGCCACCGCTTGCGCCTTCAGGGCTTCTGGGAAGAACCGGGATCCCATTTCTGCATCCACCACACTGGCCACATAGTCTTCTAGATCCACGTAGTTGATGGCCATCACCATGTTGTAGCCAGTCAAGAGCACCTTGCCGGAGTACCAGCGGCCATTCACTGCCACCAGGCCACCCTCCTGAGGTTCGATGAACAGCACCGGGTCAACCACCCCATGCAGACGCACCCCTTGAGGGCTGGGCTGAGCCAAAAACCCTTGCATAGGGGGCAGATCTGCCAGCACCTCTCCCCGACCGTTGATCAGTTGGGCAGGGAGAGAAACGCCTACCACCAGAGGGGCAGTGGTATCGGCCAATTGCACTCGCACTGTCACCCCCCAGACAGACTCCACCCATCCCCAGAAGGCACTGACCACCAGGGATCCCATCAGGGCCAGCCAATGCCGCGCTTCCATAGCCCGTGCCCAGAGTTGCTTTTTGTACACCAACTCCAACTTAGGATAGGGCGAGTTTCCAGAAATGGGCCGGTTTGTCTGTAGAAACTGCAGAGGGCTTGAGTCTCAATTCAGGTGTGGATCAGGTGTGGAGCAGGGGGGATCTGATAGAGATATGAGACTATCTATGAACGGGATCCCGTCTCCGGGGGAGCGGGCTGACCCGGTGGCTCCAGGAGGTCGGGTTGCGGCTGTCCTCCAGACAACCCGAAAGGCTGTCCGGCCCCAGGCCCAAGGCAAAGCGCAGCGAGTCCCCCGGTCGCCCATTGGAGAAGAAGAGAAAAGAACCCAAGGAAGCCAAGGAAAGAAGAGCCGCATAGCCAAACATGGCTCGATAGCCGGATCCCGCTGCTAAGGTGCCCAAAAGGGGCCCCGCCAGGCCAATGCCCAAATCAAACCCGCACATCACCAAGCTAAACAGGCGACCCCGCTCCGCCGGCTCCGAGCGATCGGCCACGAGGGCAGAGATGAGAGGGATCAAAGTCCCAAAACCGCAACCCACCACGATCCCAGCAGCCAGAAAAGCGCCGGTGCTGTTGGCAACAATCAGGATCCCCATCGCCAGGGCATAGGTGACCAAGCTGAGGGAGATAAACGGCCCCCGCCCATAGCGATCGGAAGCGCGACCGGTGAGCAGGCGCACTCCAAAGCTGGCAAAGGCCACTGCCGTATAAAAAAGACCTGGATTCAGGGGAACTCCGGCTTCTTGGATTAACAAGGCCACAAAGGTGGTCTGGGTGCCGAAGGCCAACCCCACCAAAAACATCACCCAAGCGAGGGAGCGCACCTTCGGGCTGCCCAGAAAGCTCCAGAAGGCCCCATCCATCGGCAGGGATCCCCAATGCTCACGCCGCTGTTCTCGAACCAGTTGGGTACAAAGAAAGCCCACCAACCCCAGCAGAGCAGAGAAGAGAAACGAAGGGCCATAGCCGGCAAACTCCTGCAAAAAGCCGCCCAAAGCAGGGCCAATGGCTGCGCCGATCGGATTGACCAAACTCATGTAGCCCAGGATCTCACCCCGTTTTTCTTCTGGGGCAAAATCCACCACCAAAGTCACATAGGCCGTGGCAAAAGCGGCGATGCTAACCCCATGAAAGGCTCGCACCAGCGCTACCCATGGGATCCAATCGGAGAGCCAGTATCCTATGGGGGCCATCCCCACCACCCCCATGCCGATAAGCAGCACGATCTGCCGGCTGTGGCCATCCGCCAGGCGCCCCAACGCAGGGCGAAAGGCCAGCAACCCAATCGAAAAGGCCCCCATTACCCAGCCCACTTGCTGGCTGGTGCCACCGGCATCCCTGACGTAGAGAGGCAACGTGGGCAGCAGCGAGGATAAACTGGCCCAAAAGAGCAGCCCAGCCACAAACAAAATGCCCAAGTTGCGCCGCTGTGCCGGCTGCAGCTGCCCGAATACCCTCACGCCAACTCCTTATGCAAAATGGAACTCAAAGCGTTCTCCCAGAACCGCGCCCTAGGATAAGCCCACCTTCGCCGGATCCCTCAGCCCGAAATATTTAGGTGCTAACCTTTCTGATTGTAACCGTATGGTCTGGGGCTGGGAACCGGCCCTGCTCGCCTTTGCAGGCGCCTCCAGTCTGGGATAACAGCTAACCTCAAGTTACCTAGAGATGCGCTTTTTGGACTCCGACCCATGCCTGAACGATCGGATCCCCTCACTCGCAGCTTGATTGCCCTGATCCGGGGTTACCAGGTCGGCATTTCTCCTTGGCTGCCACCTGCTTGTCGCTATTACCCCACCTGCTCTCAGTACACCTTGGAAGCGGTGCGGCGCTACGGTGCCCTACGTGGGGGTTGGCTGGGGCTCCGTCGCCTCTGTCGCTGTCATCCCTGGCACCCAGGGGGCTACGATCCAGTTCCCGATTTGCCGGGATCCGCGCCGACCCAGAAACCATTCCGCTAGCCGGACTCAGGAGACATTTAGGTCGATTGTGGGTAGCAGGCCACAACCTCGATTTCTACTCGGGCATTGAGGGGCAGGCGAGCCACCTGCACGCAAGAGCGGGCCGGAGCCGGATCGGTGGCAAAAAACTCTCGATAAACCTCGTTCATGGCCACAAAGTCCTCCATATCGGCCAGGAAAACCGTTGTCTTCACCACATTGGCGAGAGTGGTGCCCCCCGCTTCCAGCACTGCCTGCACGTTCAGCAACGCCTGCCGAGTTTGAGAAACAATGTCCTCCCCCACCAGTTTGCCGGTTTTGGGATCCAGGCCCACCTGTCCGGCGGTGAACAGAAACGGCCCCAGAGCAGTAACGCCCTGGCTGTAAGGGCCGACAGGAGCGGGGGCAGCCTCAGTTTGCACAGCACAAGGGCCTGGCCCGATTTGGCCCTGCTGGTGGCCGATCTCTGGCTTGGCCGGCTTCGTCTGCTCCATAGAGGTTTGCCCAACTCTGTCGCTACGCTACCACAGGTGGATTGCCGAAGAGCGGGGCTGAGAATGCCAAGATGAATTTCAAGATGAATTTGTTGATAGGGTGTTGATAGGGAGAGGGATCCATGCCTTTGATCAAGCTGCAAACGTCTGTGCAACCAGAAATCGCCGCAGTAGAGGAACTGCTCAAGGTGCTGTCTGCTGCTCTATCTGAACAGTTGGGCAAGTCGGAAGCCTACGTGATGACTGCCTTTGAAGGTGGGATCCCGATGACCTTTGCCGGCAGTGGGGATCCCTGTTGTTACCTAGAAATCAAGAGTATCGGGCAATTTTCCGCCCAACAAACCCGAGCCATGAGCGAGTTTTTTTGCGGCACCATCGAGGCCCGATTGGGGATCCCCAAGAAGAGGATTTACATTGAGTTCAGCGATGCCAAAGGCTATCTTTGGGGATGGAACGGCACGACTTTCGGGTAAAGATACTTCCCCCACTCCAAGAGCTGTCTACTCTGGCTTGCCCTAGCTCGCCTCACAAGAACTTTGTAGGAGTTTAGCCAATGGAAGAGCTACCTCAACTCAACACAAATCCCCAAAAGCAGCGGATTTTGCTTAAGCTTGCTACCGGCTTGGGCTTGGCCATTTTTATCTTTTGGGCAGCCCATCGATTGGGATTTTTTGGAGTTATTCAAGACTGGCTCGCCGAAGCTCTGGCTTGGATTGAAAGCTTGGGGTTGCTGGGGCCAATCCTCTTCATTGCCATTTACATTGTAGCGACGGTGCTGCTTCTACCAGCCTCGGTGCTGACCTTGGGGGCAGGGGCCGTGTTCGGGTTGCTGGCCGGAACTGTGTACGTGCTGATCGGGGCAACCATTGGAGCCAACTTGGCTTTTTTAATCGGGCGCTACTTGGCGCGGGAACAGGTGGTGAAATGGATTGAGGGAAACGCCAAGTTTGCGGCCATCGATCGAGCGTTGGGACGTGAGGGATGGAAAATAGTCGGCCTGATTCGGCTGTCGCCTGCGTTTCCCTTCAATGTGCTCAACTACGCCCTAGGGCTGACCCGAATTTCTTTTCTGGATAACTTGTTGGGCACTGCCGGGATCGTGCCGGGCACTTTTATGTATGTGTACATCGGCTCATTGGCGGGATCCCTGGCCGACATGGAAGGCGCGGAGTTGGATCCTCAGGCTCAAACCGCCCAATGGGTCGTTCGCCTCGTGGGGCTCATCGCCACCATAGCCGCTACCGTCTACGTCACTCGCATTGCCCGCAAAGCCCTACAAGAAGCGGTGGAGCCTGTTTAGGGGATTTAAGTTGGGTCGAAGATTCAGCGTGTGGAAGGCACCGGGTTGAGAACGCTCACCGTTGGGCAGAGGCTTAGCCGACAGCTTGACAGAGGGTTTCCTGCCTGATACATTTACGCTGAACACTGCTGAACATCACTGTTCAACTATGCAGCGATAGCATTCTGTTTGTTTCCATTCGCGTCAGCGGGACGGAGTCCAAACAGAATGGCGGTATCCCGCAAAGCTTTGAGTAGAATACCCAAAGCGCAGTTTCCGTGTCGTCTTACTACCAATTTTCTGCTTTGCTTTGGCTACCATGTTGGCAGACTCGAAAGTAAACAGAAAGATCAACTGGTAGTAATCCGTACTGAACATATTATACATTATTTTCAGTATAGTTGAGCTTATTATTGACTAGAGTCATGCTCTCTCGGTCTTGTTCGGCCAGCTCCTGGATGGCCTGTTGGTACACCTGGGCAGGTGTGGATCCCTGGTTGACTTGCTTCAGCCAGCGTTGGGCCTCATTGCCCTGGTGGAGCAGGGTTTGCAAGGGAGCTAGAAAACAGCCCAAGCCTTGAGGTTGGCCAATACGCCAAGCTTCGGTCAGCAGCTCTTCGATCCACTCTTGGGCCGCCCGTTCCCGGCCTGTCCGCCAATCGACCAAATGAGATTGCAGCGATTCTCGAGCAGCAGCCTGCTCGTTGGCTTCGCAAAGGCTCTCCAGCTCTGTTGGGGTAAAGGGCCCCCGCAAGGGATCCAGCGCTTCCGGCTGGGCCAGCAACTGCCAGAGACGGGCTTCCACCAAGGCGGTAATGGCCAGAACCATCACCGGATCCCCCACCAGATCGCAAATGCGCAGCTCCACGCGGTTGAGGTGGTAGGGCCGATCCGGGCCGTTGGGCCGTACCGAAGCCCACAGGTGGCGCACATTCTGCATGGTGCCCAAGGCTAGCTGCTCCTGGATCCAGGCAATGTAGTGGGCGTGATCCCGGAAGAAGGGCACCTGAGCCGGCGTTTTGGGGAACACCTGCCAACGGCTGGAGTGGGATCCCGTCACCCGTCCGTCCAGAAAAGGAGAGGAAGCGCTCAGAGCTAGGTAGAGAGATGCTTCCGCTCGCAGCAGGCGACAGGCCCGGAAGATGGCCTCGGTACCTGGCAGGCCAACATTGATGTGAATGCTAGCAGTTACCACCCGCGTGCCATAGGTGCGCTCGATGTAGTCGTGGTAGGGGTTGCCGGGATCCGACCGCTCGAAGTGGTCGCTGCCGCCCAAAGCTAGCGTGCTCCCCGGCAGAAGGGTGTAAGGGCCAAGACGGCGCAAAAATTGCCGCAACTGTAGGCGAGGCCGCAACAAGGCACAGAGCAGGTCTTCGTAGCGGCGAAGGGGAGGGGTGATATACTCCACGTTGCGCCGATCCGGCTCCCGCACAAACCCCGGCAAAGCCTGGCAAATGCGATCCGATAGACCCACCACTTCCCCGGCGGCGGTGCCGGTGTACATTTCCACCTCAAAGCCCTTGGTTAACAGCACAGGCCAGCCTCCAGCCGCAGCCTCACCAGTCTAACCTTTCCTTTCTCCCCTCATTGTCCTAGGTTTTGGCAGGGAATTGGCCGGTGGTGGGGAAGTTTCTCGACCTGTTTTAGAGCCGTTTTATAATATTTACACTCTCACTCTTAGAGGGTGTCAATTGAACCAAGCGGTATCTCAAAAGTCCTAGACTTTGGCAAGGAATCCACAGGGCCTTAGGGTGGAGATCAAAAAGGAACCACGACCTCTGGCAGGTGAACCTTGCCGATGATTACCAAGATGATTACCAAGAAGAAATCGAAGTGACATCTCCGTCTTTAAAGATTCAGCGATGAGCTTTCCTCTCAGTCATCTGTTGCAGCGAGGTCGGCAGCATCTTGCCCCTTTTTTAGGGCAAATCTTGTTGCCCAGTTTGGCCTTGACAGTGCTGCAGATCTTTATGATCTCCCTCTGGAGTGAGGAGAGCGACTATGCTTCTGCCTTCACAGCCCTGAGTCAGCGGGATAGCTATTGGTATCTCAGCATTGTGCGGCGGGGGTACCAGTTTGTGGGTTTCGACAAGATTGCCTATGAGCAGAGCAACGTAGCTTTTTTCCCCGGCTATCCCCTGGCAGTGGCCGCAATCAGTCACCTTGTGGGAGTTGACCCTGAACTGGGGCTCTACCTCACCGCCCAGCTCTTTTGCTGGCTGATGTGGGTTTACCTTTTCCTGCTTTACCGCAGGTGGCAAATTCCCCCCCTCTGGCAAATTTTGGCCAGTTTGCTCATCTTCTTTTATCCCACCAGCTTTTACCTGGTCGTGGGCTACAGCGAATCTTTGTTTATGGCCAGCCTACTGGGTTTTCTCTACTGGTCAATTCACGGGGGCCGTCCCCTGCTGATGCTCCTGGCTGGGATCCACGGCTTGGTGATGAGTGCTACTCGGATTGTCGGCTTGCCGGTGGCGCTGCTCCCTTTTTTGAATCTCCTGAAAGCGGGGGAGAGAACCCAAGCCCGCCGTTGGTTTTGGACGAGTATGGCAGCGAGCTTGGCTCTGTTGGGTGGCCTGGGCTTTTTTCTCTACTGTCAGCTCCGCTTTGGCCGCTGGGATCTCTACCTGGAAATGCAGCGTTACTTTACCGGCGTGAAAGCCAATTATCAAGCTATTTTCCAAGCTCGCACATATGTCCTTTCCGCCGAACGCTGGCAAAGCTTACTCTCTCTTTCTGCACCGATGAAAGACCCTGGGCTGTGGGCTGACGCTCTTAGCCAACTGTTTGTGTCTACCACCCTGGGATCCCTGCTTGTTACAGGTTTAATGGATGCGGCAGGAGTTATGGCAGGTAGAAGCCAGTGTTGGCGGGAGCGGCTGGGATTTCATCTGGCTGCTTGGGCCATGTTTTACATTGCCCTGACGGGTACGAGCCCCTTGGGCGAGCGAAGCATGAGCCGCTATTGTCTGCCGGTTCACATCGTGCAGGTGCTGGCGTTGGTGCATTGGGCCAAACACACCGATTTCAGCTTCATCCCCCAGCGGATGCGGCCCTATCTTGGTGTCGCCTTGAAGCTGGGATATGGGCTGCTGGCTTTCATTTTTTTTGCCCTAAACCAAATCCTCACTTGGCGCTACGTCCACCATCTCTGGGTGGCTTGACTCCGCTTTCCTGAAGATAGGATGTGAGGGATCCCAACTTCTCACCGGCTGAGAGCTGTGGCGTTCTCTTCTCCCCGCAAGTCTCCCCGTCAAAAATCAGCCTCGCGTGTCGCTCAGACCCTTGAGCCCACCAAAATTTACCCCTGCCCGTGCTGCCATCAAGGTCAGTTGCGCCTGATCACCCTAACCGAAGCCTTCGGGTGTAGCCGTTGCCAGCATATTTTTGCCATTACCCCCGACCGCCTGTACATCGAGCAACTGGCCGTTTCTTATCCCTACCGCAAAATGTGGTTCTGGAACGGCTACCAATGGGTGTTGCGGCGGGAAAGTACCCTACAGGGATCCGCGCTCTTGGGCCTCACCCTCAGCTTGGGCATTGTCTTGGCGGTTGGGTTCATCGGCGCAGTGCTCTTCCCAAACCAAACCCAGTTGCTCAGTTGGTTCATGATTCTCGGCTTGTTGCTAACGCTGCTGATGGTAACGGCGATCCTGCTGCTGCGGCGGCCCTGAGGTGAGTGAGATTTTCTCCAGCGACTGGTCTCCAGAATTGGCAGCCCCAGCACTTGTGGATCCAACCATTTCTTGTTAGCAGTGGTCTGGAGAACGCAGCGGGTCTGTCTCTAATGGGCTAGGCGGGAGAAGTTCAAGTGACAGATTTCGGTTCAGACTTTGACTTAGGTACTACTCTGCGACAGGTACGCCGCTTACTACCGCAGATGCAGCGGTTGAGCAGCCAAACCAAGCGCCAGGCCCTGCTGGCTCTCTCGCGGTGTTTGTTGGAGCGCTCCGATCTGCTCCTGGAAGCCAATACCCTCGACCTGGAAAGTTGCCGCGAGCAAACCGTACCGGAGTGGATCCTCAACGGCCTGAAGCTCACCCCCGAGCGTCTACAGCGATCCGCCCAGTTGCTGACTCTCCTGGCCCAGCAGCCGGATCCCATTGGCAAGCTGGAGAAAGGGCACCGCCAGGAGAATGGCCTGTTTATTGGCCGCTACCGCGTCCCGTTGGGGTTGATTGCTCTGGTCTACGAAATCTACCCCGAGTTTGCCTTAAATGGCATTGGCATGTGCCTAAAAACAGGAAATGGCGTGATTTTGGCCAGCAGCGGTCCCATCCAGAAAACCCACCAGGCTATGGTCAACCTCTTGGCAGAGACGGCTTATGAGCACGGGATCCCGGAAGGGGCCATTCAAACCTTGCCCGCCCAAGACCGAACCGCAGATCCCCAAGTAGATTCCCCACTATTGCCGTTGTTACAGCAAACCCGCTACCTAGACCTGGTGATTCCCTGCGGTCGCCCCGGCTGGGTGGAGTTCCTGTTGCAGGCCAGCAAAGTGCCGACTCTGGCTACCCATTTGGGCTACGGCCACATCTATCTGGATCGCACCGCCCCTTGGCCTTTGGTCAAGTCGGTTTTGTTGGATCCCCTCGCCCAGTATGGCTCAGAAGGGATCCCCATCTATCAGCCTCTCACCCTCTGGCTGCTGATCCACACCGATTGGGCCACCAACCATCTGACCGCCTTGATTGAGGACTTGCTGGGTCACGGGATCGCTGTACAGGCAGCAGCACCCATCCTAGAGCAGTTCCCGCAGCTCCAGCCGCTTGGGCAAGGCTTTGACTCGACAGAACGACCTCATCTGCGCCTGCAGCCCATTGCCGACCTGACGGAGGCGATCGCCTGGATTAACAAAAATGGTTGCCGTCAATCGGAGACGATCCTCACCGATAGCCAATCGGCGGCCCAGCGCTTTCTCCAGGAAGTAGATGCCGCCCTGATCCACATCAACACTTCCCCCCTCTCGGCAGGCCGGGGAGCTGGGATCCCCACGTTGGGAGCGTTTCGCGACCTGTCTTTGGGCATTTCTACCCAGCGGCTGCACGTGCGCGGGCCCATCGACGTGGAAGCCCTGACAACGGTGAAGGTGGTGGCTCAGGGCGATCTGTAGAGCCGGGCAGCAACCCAACTGATGCGCCAAGGTTGGCCGGTCTGCCCAAGATCCAAGAGCTGGGATGAGGCTGGAGAATGAGAATGTAGATCGCCATCAGCTCAACATCCAACTGAGCCCAAAGGGAGGACTTTTTTGGGGATCGACCTTCGCAGTTACGTGTTTTTGGATCGGCTGCAACCCCAGTATGCTGCTTATCTGGGCACAGTAGCCTACGGCTTTTTGCCCCTGCCTGGGGACACTTCTTTGTGGGTCGAGATTTCCCCCGGCATCGAGATCAACCGCGTTATGGATATTGCCCTGAAGGCCACCTCGGTGAGGCCGGGGCTGCAGGTGGTGGAACGCCTCTACGGCCTTCTGGAAGTACACTCCAGCAACCAAGGGGATACCCGCACCGCCGGACGGGCGATTCTGGCTGCCTTAGGGGTGAGTGAACAGGAGCGCCTCAAGCCCCGCATCATCTCCAGCCAGATCATCCGCAACATTGATCCCCACCAAACCCAGTTGATTAACCGTTCCCGCCGTGGCCAAATGCTCCTGGCTGGCCAAACCCTCTACATCCTGGAGGTGCAACCGGCAGGCTATGCCCCCCTGGCTGCCAACGAGGCAGAAAAATCTGCCCAGATCAACATCCTAGAAGTGATGCCTTTCGGTAGCTTTGGCCGCGTGTACTTGGGAGGGGAAGAGCGAGATATTCTGGCCGCCTGCCGTGCTGCTGAAGCCGTCTTGGCGGGGGTTTCCGGTCGGGAGCCCCTCTTGTTGCCTGAGGAGGTGTAGCCAATGGCAGACTCCGATCCCAAGCCAAGATCGCCCCTGTCGCAACGCCGGGATCCATCTTCAGCAGAGCAGGTGAGGCTGTTGACGGAGCTGGCCGCTCCCTACCGCAGCTTGCGGCGCTTCATCTACTTGGCGGTGGGGTTCTCGGCTACCATCGGGGCGTTTGTGTTTTTCTTTCGAGCCCTGGCGGGACGGGACTTGAACACCACCTTGCCCAGCTTGGCCTTACAGTTGGGGATCCTGGCCGGCGCCATCGGCCTGAACAGGCTGGAAAACCGCTCTCACCAGAAGGTGATCAGACAGGTCAAACAACGCTTGGGCATGCAGCAAGACTCCCAGGAGCCCCAACGGTCGGCGGACAGTTAGCCCGCCCATTCCCCGCAGCCCCTTTCTCAATCCAGATCAAAGTCATCATCATCCGCGTCAGCACTGCGCAGATAGCGGCGCTGAGTTTGGCGAGCGGGATCCCCTTGTGACCACTTTTGGACAATTTGGACACCCAGAAAGGTCAGAAAGGCCCCCAAAGCCACAAACGTGAGAAGTGGGATCGCCAGAATCACCACTGCGCCGAGGACATAGATAGCCACCTTGGGCAGAGACGGATCCACCCCCCAGCGGTGGCTGTGCACCCAGTCGGTGAGCTGCTGATCCCAGCGGCGTAGGCGAGGGACGTTTTCCTCGAAGATCTCCAGCAAAATTGGCCCCAGACGACGCAGATTGCCCTGAGTTTGCCTTCGCCAATCTTGCACCGAGCGCCCCATGTTCGGGATCCCTTGTCCTGTCATCTTCAGGCCGATCCTAGCCCAACCCCAGCAACCTTCCCATTGGCCCACCGGATGTAAATTTGTTTGAACATTTGGATCGGAGATTTTGGAGGCTTCCCAGGACTACTGTACACTGAGGGCACTTGCGCAGCGATGCTGCTGCCCTGCGGATTCGGTAAACCTCTTTTTAACGTTTCAACCTGCTCGACTGGAGAACGCTAATGGCTCACTCGGTCAAGATCTACGACACCTGCATCGGCTGCACTCAGTGTGTGCGGGCTTGTCCCACCGACGTGTTGGAGATGGTGCCCTGGAAGGGGAACAACAAGGCTGGCATGATCGCTGCCGCTCCCCGCACCGAAGACTGCGTTGGCTGCAAACGCTGTGAAACCGCTTGTCCCACCGATTTTCTGAGCATCCGAGTCTACCTTGGCCCCGAAACCACCCGCAGCATGGGCTTAGCCTACTGATGGGGGCACCTGGCCGCAACCCCACTCTCAACTGCCCACAGAGCACAAGTATTCCAGAGTACCAGAAAAGCAGTTTACTTCCCAACCCAGTTCCAGCCTTTCCCTCTTCCGGGGAGAGGCTGTGGCGTATGGCAGGTCTTAAGCTGTTTGGTAAACTACCCGACACCCGCGCTATGCGCAGGGTGCGGGCTTTATCCCAATCCCTAGCGGCCCCAGAGGACAGCTAAGTTTCGGAATTTCAGGCG
>NZ_JBSSBO010000062.1:0-14313 GCF_054058915.1 Thermostichus sp. MS-CIW-41 | reverse complement strand
GACTTTTGACCAGCAAACCTATAAGGAGGCGGGCTTTCCTCCCGACACCAAGCCTGCGGCTATGGTGCGGGCCTCCAGCCCGAAAATTTGGTGATTCTAGAGGGGGGATCCGCCCCCTTTTTTCCTTTAGGGCTGCAGATAGAGGCGGTGCTGACGGATATAGTGCTCCACAGCAGGGGGCACCAGGTAGCGGATAGACCCTCCCTTTTGGATTTGCTGTCGCAGGTAGGTGGAAGAGAGCGTCAGGGTAGGGGCTTCCAGGATTTGGGCTTGGATGGGCAGCTTTGCGGCCACCGCCTGCAGCACCTGGGCGGCATCGCCGGCATCCACCCGTGGGGCAACAATCCAATGGCAGAGGCGGGCCAGTTCTTCCGCTTGATACCACTGGGGCAGGTCCCGCAGAGCATCCACGCCGATGATCCAGTACCACTGGGTATTGGGTTGCTCCTGGATGAGGGTGCGCAGTGTCTCGATGGTGTAGGAGCGCCCCGAACGGCGGATCTCCAGCTCTGAGCAGGCGAAGCGCTCGTGGTCGGCAATGGCCAGCTTGACCATCGCCAAGCGGTCGGCTTTGCTGGCGCCAGGGGCCAGAGGCTTGTGGGGGGGATCCCCTGCCGGCATCCACAGCACCTGATCCAGGTCAAACTGCCAAAGGGCTTGTTCTGCCATGATCAAGTGGCCATGGTGCACAGGGTTGAAGGTTCCGCCCAGAATGGCAATGCGGCGGTGCTTCATGGCTGCTGGCTCAGGTAGGTGATGGCATCCCGCAGCCAATCTTCTGTTGGGCGGGGGTGAGTGGGCAGAGCTTGCAGGGCAGCTTGAATTTCCTGAGCACTGTAGCCCAGGGCCAGCAAGGCCATTTCCACCTCTTCTCGGATGGGCATGGGCGGCCCTCCGGCCAAGGGTTGATCCGCAACTCCCACCCCCTGTCGCCAGTGGGCCAGCTTGGTTTTCAGCTCCAAGGCCAGCCGCTGGGCCGTTTTATGACCTACCCCCGGCGTGAGGGAGAGCAGGCGCACATTTTCGGTCACCACCGCCTGAATCAGCTCCGGCAGGCCGAAGGTATTCAGCAGGGCCAAGCCCAAAGCCGGCCCCACCCCCGAGACTTTGATGAGTTCCACAAACAAGTCCCGCTCGGCTGGCGAGCCAAACCCGTACAACACCAGCTCAGTCTCTCGCACCACCAAATGGGTGAACACCCGGACGGGCTCCCCCACTGCGGGCAGTTGCTTGAGAAAACGTCCTGGGGCCTTGACGCGATAGCCGATCCCCTGCACCTCAACAGTGAGGCTACTGCGCTCTCCCCATTCGATGGCCACAAGGTGGCCGCTTAAAAACGCGATCATGCTGCGAGTTTAATCTGGGTTTGGGATGCTCTGCTCGACTGGAGCTCCAAAGTCGGCCAAGCAATCTAAAGTCCTTGCCAAAGGCTGCTTCCCTACAAGGCTATTTCACAGACCATTTCTCTACCTGTAGACTGTTCCCCATCCAGCTCTGTATTCTCCCTCATCCATGCCGATTCGCCCTTTTCCCATCGGCCAATGGCTTTGGATCCTGTTCTCGCTGGGGGTGCTGCTCTTTCTCCATCTTCCTCTGCTGGTGATCGTCCTTTATGCCTTCAGCCCCGATGAGGCGACCTTGCGCTTCCCTTTGCCGGGGCTGACCTGGCGCTGGTTTGCCGTGGCTTGGGGGCGGGCCGATATTTGGCGGGCCTTGTTTTTGTCTTTGCGGGTGGCTTTGCTGGCTACCGGAGTGGCAGTGGTGCTGGGATCCCTGGCGGCAGCAGCAGTCTATCGCAGCCGATTTTTTGGCCGCGAGACGATCTCGTTTTTGGTGTTGCTGCCCATCGCCTTGCCGGGCATTGTCTCCGGGATCGCCTTGCGCTCGGCGATCCATTTGCTGCATATCCCTTTCAGCTTTTGGACAATTGTTATCGGCCATGCCACCTTTTGTCTGGTGGTGGTGTACAACAACGTGCTGGCCCGGTTTCGCCGCATGGGACGCTCTCAACTGGAGGCTTCTGCCGACTTGGGGGCCAATCCTCTGCAAACCTTTCGGTACATCCTTCTGCCCGAACTGGCCTCGGCCCTATTGGCGGGATCCCTGCTGGCGTTTGCCCTGTCTTTCGATGAAATCATCGTCACCACCTTCACCGCCGGCCAGCAGCAAACCCTGCCGATCTGGGTGTTCAGCCAGCTCACCAAGCCTCGGCAGCGCCCGGTGATCAGCGTGGTGGCTCTGGGGGTGATCGGCCTGACGGTGCTCCCCATTTGGCTGATCCATCACTTGACCCAAGAGAAAACCACGACTCGCTGATGGCTCTTTCCAACCTCATGCAAGGTTTGCACTTGGAGGGATCCCCAAGCATTGGCCGGAGTCGCTGTAACAGCAAGGAAACGCTGGCCCTGGTTGATCGCAGAGCCCTTGTGAGAAAATGTAACAAGCATTTCATTTGTGAAAATTGAGGTATCTATGGCTGTCACTCGTGCCGGACGCGCCCCTCTCGTGCGGGGCAGCAGCGAGGGAAATCCTGCCAAGTTCATGGAAATGGCCAGCGCTTTGCTCAGCACCCGCACCCGCCAAGGCAGCGGCAAAAAGGTTCAAGATCGCTCCTCCTACGGCAAAGCGGGCAACCCGCAAGAGTTCATGCAGATGGCCAGCGAATTGCGCCGATCCCTGGAGCAGCAGGGGCGGTAGCCGATCTTGTCCACCGTCAAACCTAGGCCCTCCCCGTCCAGTTGCATAAGCTGGGCGGTTTTGTTGTTGCTCCTCTCAAGCCAGAGGCGGCCAATCGCTTCTGAGGCCACTCACCGGTGTTGGATCCCGTTACAGGCCCAACTTCGAGTCCAGAGCTCCGCCCTTGAGCTTCTGTGCAATGAGCCGGCAGAAGAGCAGCATGTCAGGATGGGAAAAGTGCTCATCGGGGCGCTCTTGCGGGTGGACGTGATTGAGGCCAAGACGACATGAAAAACAAAGGCTTTTGGCTGGCCGGGATCCTGGGGGTAATCTTGGATCAGGCGACCAAGCACTGGGCAGTGGAACGGCTGCTGCCGGGGCCAGAGATTGAGCTGTGGCCAGGGGTGTTTCACCTCACCTACGTGGAGAATACCGGCGCTGCTTGGAGCCTGTTTGAAGATTCGGCAGAGCTCTTGAAGTGGATCTCGCTGGGGGTGGCGCTGGCGTTGGCGCTGCTGGCCATTCGCGGCGGGATCCTGGGCCGTTGGGAACAGGCCGGCTATGGCTTGGTGTGGGCAGGAGCCGTGGGGAACGGCATCGACCGCTTCGTCAACGGCTATGTCGTGGACTTTTTCAATTTGATCTGGATTCGCTTTCCGGTATTCAACGTGGCGGATGTGGCCATCAACCTTGGGGTGGCCTGTCTGCTGATCGGTTTGCTACAGGACAACTCAAAGAAAACGGGATCGACTGCTACCTCGCCTCGCTTGGAGAAAAAGCCCGGTCGCGACAGCACCCACTTTAAGGATTGACGAGCCGATGAACAGCCTTCAGGGATCCCTTGGGATGCTCAGGCCTTTGGCCAGGGGGATCCCCGGTCAGCTGCAAGGACTCCGTCCGCCTATTGCAAACGGCTGGCTTGCTGAGCCACCTGGCAGAAGCGCTCGACATCTGCGGGCAAAGTGTTAAAAGCCGTCACCAGGCGGATTAAGTGGTGACCTTCCCCCAGCCAGCGGTAAAACCGAAACCCCGCTCCCTCTAGGGCCTGGAGAACCGGCTCCGGCAGCTCGATAAAAACCTCATTGGCCTCGGTAGGATACACCAACTTGGCTCCCGGCAGGGATCCCAGTCCCTGAGCCAACTGCTGGGCCATTGCGTTGGCATGGCGAGCATTGCGCAGCCACACCCCATCCTGGAGATAAGCCTGCAATTGGGCAGACAAAAAGCGCATCTTCGAAACCAGATGGCCACTGCGCTTGCGACGAAACTCAAAATCGCCCACCTGATCTGGATGAAAAAACACCACCGCTTCCGCAGCCCAGGCTCCATTTTTGGTGGCCCCAAAGGACAGCACATCCACCCCCGCTTTCCAGGTCATCTCGGCAGGGGTGCAGCCCAAACCAACCAGGGCATTGGCAAAGCGGGCCCCATCCATATGCACCTTAAGGCCAAAGTGATGGGCCAAATCCGCCAGGGATCCAAGCTGCTCCAAGGAGTAGAGGGTGCCGGCCTCAGTGGCTTGCGTCAGGCTGAGGCAGGCAGGCTGCACGTGATGAACCACCCCAAACCCCGCCCGCTCCAGGGCTGCTTTTAAGTTGCCCCAGTCAATACGGCCTTGTTCCCCTGGGATCCCCACCAACTTGGCCCCACCTGTAAACAGCTCTGGCGCTCCACATTCGTCCAGATTGATGTGGGCCTCGGGATGGCAATAAATCGCCCCGTAGGGCGGGGTGAGCACCGAAAGGGCCAGGGCATTGGCAGCAGATCCCGTTGCCACCGGAAACACCGCCACTTCATGCTCAAAGATCTCGGCAAACAGCCTTTGCACCTGCGCTGTGCATTCGTCCCCTCCATAGGGCATGGCGGATCCCCTGAGGGCCAACAGGGCTTCCATCACCTCAGGACAGGCGCCTGTGACATTGTCGCTGCAGAAGTTCATGGCCTGGACAACTGGGGGATCTCGCCGAGGAAAGGTTAGGGCCAGTTTATTTCGCGCCAACCCAACCGGGATCCTCCAAAGTATCCCAGGCTTGACCTGCCTCTCCCTCGACCGTTTGCAATAGCGGGATGGAGTCCTGTTCAGGATGGGAAGGCGGCACAGGCTGGTCGCGATAGGGGGATGGAGTCTCTGCACTCCACCACAACCCCAAAGCGGGCCCCAACCCCAACAACAGGCCCAGCCCCGCCGGCGCAACAATGCCGGAGCCCAGGCTCATCAGCAGGGCAAAAGCAAAATTAGCTACATAGAGCACCAGCGGCCCCACCAACTGGCGGCGGTCAAGGATGGGTTGATCCTCGCCCCACAGCAGATTGGCCACCGTCATGAAGGCAGCCCCGGTCAGCATCCAACCACCGAAGTTTTGCAGCGGCATACCGAAGAAGGGCCCCGGCTGAAACCACGTCCAGAAGGGAATCGAGCCGCGGGTCATGGCCGGATCCAGCACGAAGTCCCAGGCGGTGAGCAGCAGGGCCCCCAACATGATGGCCTCGAAGTGGATCAACCAGTGGCGCTGGGTTTGCAGAGCCACACGCGCCAACAAGTAGGATGACAACCCCACATAAAACCAAGACAGAGGGATGGTAAAAGGCACCAAACCGGCAATCTTGTAGCCCAGCCCACTCAGGTAGCCATAGTTGCCAAAGGGGATCCCGGTGCTGGTACCCAACAGCTCACTGCCCAAGGAAATGCCCACCGCCGGGATCAAAAACATCAACAGGCGCCGCATCCCCAACAGCCGGGATCCCATCAGAGCTGCCGCCAGCGCACCGAACACCATGTAGGCCACGCCGCCATTGCCCATGCTCAAGGAGAAAGCTTGAATGCCAATGGGGGGCAAACTGGCCACCCACTCAGGATGGGGTACAACCCAGAGCAACCCTGCCAACCCAAAAAGCAAAGACAGAATGTGCAAACCCAGAGCTAAGGCCTCCAGCCGCTGCCAAATCGAGCCAGACAGGGGCAGAACACTTCGCCCAACAGAAGACTGGAAAGGCAGGCTGACGAGAACACCAGAGGACGAGAACCAACGCATGAGAAACTCCCGAAGAGTGGTTAAGCGAAGCCGCTCTGTCTCCTTGCAACCCATACGGCGGCTGAGGGAAAAAGCGGATGGCCCCAAGAGAGAGCCCGAAGCCAAGAACAAGCCCGCTTGCTTGCAGGCCGGCCTACTTGGAATGGCCCTCTGGACGGAGATGTCACCACCGCTAACGGTGACACTGCTGATATTTTGCTGTCTATTGTATCAATTCGTAAACATATCGCCCGTTTTTCCCCAGGTCTCCTCCCCGTCTTCGCCGCAGGGATCCCTGGTGGGGGTTTACGCCCAACTGGCTCGTGCTGTGGAGCGCCAGGACTGGCTTCAGGCCCTGCAGCTGGTGGATCTGTTGCAGCAGCACACGGAAGATCCCGCCCAGCGTCAGGATCTGGAAGACTATCGGCTGGAGCTGGAAAAATATCGTTCTGCTTATGGGGATCCGCCGCCGCCCCAGTGGCCGTTTTTGCACAAGCCCTTTGTCGGGGAATTTCCTGTCACCAACCTCTTCGACCATGACTTGCCTTTGGGGGAGAGGGATGGCAACGGACGGTTTGTGAGTGGGCAAGGCCAGGTTTGGATCCCCGACCCGCTGCACCCGTGTGGCAAAAGCGATGGCCATGCCGGTTATGACTGGGAGATGCCGGTGGGCACCCCGATCCTGGCCGCTGCCGCCGGTCGGGTCACCGTGGCCCGTGAGGAGCCGGAGTTTTTTTGCCCCAGCTTGGGCCGGCTGGTCAGGGGGTTGCGGGTGCGCCTTCTGCACGAGCCAGAACTTTCGGAGGGGGAGAGAACAGGCGGGAGAGCACTTCCCCGCTGGGAGACCCTCTACGCCCACCTCAGTCAAATCGGGGTGCAGGAGGGGCAAGTGGTGGCCCCAGGAGAAATCATCGGCCTATCGGGAGATAGCGGCTGTGCCAGCGGGCCCCATCTCCATTTCGAGGTACGTCGCTTCGACAACACCAACTCCGGCCAACCGGCTGCCGTCGATCCCTACGGGTGGTTTGGGTCTGGCCTGGATCCCTGGAGCATTCACCCCCTTGGGGCCGAGAGTCTGTTCCTTTGGCAGGTGGGACAAGCCCCCAGCTTGGGAGCATGCCTCTAACCCCCAAAACCCTGAACTTTGCTGAATTTACTGAGCTTTAGGCGGTTTGGCAAAAGTCATTGAGAGGGATATAGTAGACCAAGTTTCCCCCTGATCCTTGAGTCCACCGCAACGGTTGCCGGGAAGTGAAGGGGGAAAGCGCTCGGGGGGTATTCCTCAGGGCTTTGCGGGATACCGCCTTCCTGTTTGGACTCCGTCCCGCTGACGCGAACAGAGATAGGCAGGATGCGATCGCTTCTTTCCTGAACCATGTTCAGGAGAGTTCAGCGTGAATGTATCAGCTTGCTGGCAAGGGCAGCGATAGCCGAGACGGACATCCGCTCCGCGCGAGACCTCGCTGACAAAGATGGATATTGACAGGCAGATTCACAACAGTCACAACAGATGATGGACTTATAGATCTCGACGGACAAAGCCATCCCCCTCCCATTGGTAGAGGGTAGCCCTCAAATCACGGCTGGCACCTGGCGGGCTTGAGATGACCAGGATCCCTTGCGGGCTGACCCGCAGGCTGGCATTGCTCAGATCCGTCACGCTCAGCAGTGGCACAAGTCCCTCAGGCCGGTGTTCCAAGACCAAGACAGAGCGCAGCAGGCTGATGCCCCCTCGCTCGGTGAGGAGCACCAACTTGGGCTGTGGGCTGGAGGTAATGTCCGTGCGCAGGTGAGCCTCCACCAACCGTCCTGGGATCGGCTCAGCCGTGTGGAGCAGACGAAAGCTATACCCCCCCTGGTGCTCGAAGCTGAGAACGCGCACCACCGGCTCCACGGTGGGCTGCCGCTGAATCTGAAACACGGCCACCACATCCTGGCGAGATGGGGAAGTTAGGCTGGCCGGGAACAGGCGCAGGTTTTCACCGCGATTGCCGCGAATAAAATCCCACCAAATGGATTGATTGAATAAAGCCACGACCCCACCTCGAGCAGCGCCGCCCTCAGAAGGAACCGGCAGCAGCGGAAGCACAGGCTGGGGATAGGCAGGAACAGCAGCAACCGGTAGAGTGGCAGCCAAGGCCGCTCCCCAGGCTATTCGACCACAGGAACACAACAGCTTCCGCATATTTCCTCACTCCTCGCCCCTAAAATTCTAAAGGACTCCAAGGTTCTCCCAGTCAACCAAACAGCCGGGATACAGGGATCCCTTTTATGTCGAACGCAACCTCGATCTCACCTTGATCTCGCCTGGCAATGGGCTACCAAGTTAGGGTGAAAAGCCTGGAGCTTCCTCTGTAGCCAACAAAGTCGGCTTGGAACGACGCCCCGCCAATTTGAAAGGGATCCCCCAGGAGCAAGGGGCAGCTCCCCCCGACGGAGGGCTCTATTTTTCGGCAGCCAAAAACAATTGGGCCCGCCAAAAGCAGGCAATGGACTTGCTGTCCAAATCCATTCCCAAACGGGCCATTTCTGTAAGCTCAGAAGCAGAAAACTCCACTACGGTAATATCTTCATCCTCATCCTTATCGGGAGGGGAATCCAGCACTTCCAGCTCCCGCGCCAAATAGGCATACATAATCTCGCTGGAATAGCCGGGGCACAAATAAAATTGGCCAAGGGGATCCCAGCGATGGGCACGCAGGCCCGTTTCTTCTTCCAGCTCGCGGCGAATGGTGTCATCGGGATGCTCCCCTGGCTCGACTGTGCCTGCCGGAAATTCATAAAGGTAGGAGGCAACCGCAAAGCGATATTGACGAATGCAGACGAACTTGCCTGCTGCAGTTACAGGCACGGCCACCACCCCCCCGGGATGGATGAGGTACTCCCGCTCTCCCTCTTTGCCGTTGGGAAAACGCAAACGCTGGCTGACGAAGGTGTATTTGTGGCCTTGATAGCGGAGGCGCTCACGAATCACCTGAGATGGGTTTTGCATGGCAAGGGATCCCGAGAGTAGAGCCGCTCTCAGCTTAATGGTTTTCGGCGCTGTTGCAACCGGGCAATCCAGAGGGATCCACACGCCCTTGGGATCCCGTGTCTGGGGTAGAGTCAGGAAAAGCACAAAAGTTGCAGGCCATGATTTACCCTCCCTTGAAGGAGTTTCTTGCCCTCACCAAGCAGGGCAACTTTATCCCGGTGTACCAGGAATGGGTGGCGGATTTGGAAACGCCGGTTTCTGCCTGGTATCGGGTTTGTGCTGGCCAGCCCTACAACTTTCTCCTGGAGTCGGTGGAGGGGGGGGAGCAGGTAGCCCGCTACAGCTTCCTGGGCTGCGATCCCCTGTGGGTTTTGGAAATACGCGGGGATCAGGCGCTACAGCGATACCGCGATGGCCGACAGGAGCACCACCAAGGGGATCCCTTTGCCATCTTGGCCCGCTGCTTGCAGCCCTATGAGCCGGTGCATTTGCCGGAATTGCCCAGCAGCATCGGCGGCCTGTTTGGCTACTGGGGCTACGAGCTGATTCGCTGGATTGAGCCCAAGGTGCCCATCCACCCCCTGCAGCCGGGGGATCCCCCTGATGCCGTTTTGATGCAGGTGGACAGCATCCTGCTCTTTGACCAGGTGAAGCGCAAGATCTGGGTGGTGGCCTTCGCCGATACCCGTCACCACGCTGCCGAGGAAGCCTATGCCCAAGCCTGCCGGCGGGTGGAAAAGCTGATGCAGCAGCTCAGCGCTCCTCTTTCCCTGGCCCATCTGCACCTCAACTGGAAGCCCCACCTGTCGGAAAGGACTCCGTCCCGCTGGCGCGAACAAATCCCCCCCAGCACCCTGAGCCGCCCGGCCTACTGCCAAGCGGTGGAACGGGCTAAGGACTACATCCGCGCCGGAGATATCTTCCAGGTGGTGCTCTCGCAGCGGTTTACCGTCTCCCTTGCCGGGGATCCCTTTCGCCTCTACCGCTCGTTGCGGCTGATTAACCCTTCCCCTTATATGGCGTTTTTGCAGTTTGGGGATCTCTGCCTCATCGGCTCCAGCCCAGAGGTGATGGTCAAACTCAGCCGCGTGGGGGAAGACCGCATCGCCACCGTGCGCCCCATTGCCGGCACCCGCCCCCGTGGCACCACCCCTCAGGAAGACCGGCAGTTAGAGCAAGAGCTGTTGGCAGATCCCAAAGAACGGGCCGAACATGTGATGCTGGTGGATCTGGCCCGCAATGACCTGGGACGGGTCTGCCAACTGGGATCTGTGCAGGTGGACGACCTGATGCAGATCGAGCGCTACAGCCATGTGATGCACATCGTCAGCAACGTGGTGGGGCGGCTGGATCCCCAGTACAGCGCCTGGGATCTGCTGCGGGCCACCTTCCCTGCCGGCACTGTTACCGGCGCCCCCAAAATCCGCGCCATGCAGATTATTCATGAGCTGGAAGGATGCCGCCGCGGGCCCTATGCCGGCGCCTATGGCTACTACGACTTTTCTGGCCAACTGAACACCGCCATCACCATCCGCACTCTGCTGGTTCATCAGGGCCAGGTGAGCTTGCAGGCCGGGGCAGGTATTGTAGCCGACTCGGATCCGGAGCGGGAATATCAAGAATGTCTGAACAAAGCGCGGGGCATGTTAATGGCTGTGGCCAGTTTGCAGGAGACATAGCCCATGTTGGCCCAGTTGCGCTTCAGCCCTGCGGTTCGCGTCAGCAGGACGGAGTCCTTACAGGAGCTCCAGCAGCCGGATCCAGAGACCGTAGAGCAGGCTTTTGAACTGTTTTCCACAGAGGGCTATCTGGTGTTGCCGGAGATCTTTCCCCCCGAGCTCATCGACAAGTTGCACAGCAGCTTTCTGGCCACCTACAGCCGCTACTGCACCCACGAAAACCACGCCGATGCCCTGTTAGTGGGCAATAGACGGGTGATGGTAACGGTTCGCCTGGAGGGCCCCTTCAACGATCCCCTCATCTATGCCCATCCTCTGATCTTGCCCATCCTGAAGCGGATTTTGGGGCCGGAGTTGATCTTGAGCGGGCTGGGGGCGGTGGTCTCTCTGCCGGGATCCGCCGATCAACAAGTTCACCGGGATCTGTCTCATCTGTTTGGCGACGAGACCTTGGATGCGATCATTCCTTGCTATGCCCTGAATTTGCTCATTCCTCTGGTGGAGGTCAACGAAGAGAACGGCATGACCCGTCTCTGGCCCGGCAGCCATGCGGTCTTCGATGCCCACTATACCGAGCTGGCCCAGCAGATGCCCTTTGTCGATCCACCCTTGGCCAAGGGATCCTGCCTCCTGTTCGACTACCGCCTGATTCACCTGGGTCGGGCCAATCGCTCGCCCGCTCCCCGTCCTCTTCTCTACAACACCTACAGCCGCGCTTGGTTTCGGGATCCTGTCAACTACACTCGGCAACCTCCCCTGGTGATCCCGGCCCAAGAGAAAGAGCGGATCCCAGCCGAGCATCAGCGCCTATTCGTGACGGCACAGATTGTGTAGATGGCCCGGAACTGCGAGCTAACCGAAAACTCGGCGGCTCAGGCCCCGGCATTTATGCCTAGGGATAAGCTACCGTCTCCTGATAGGATGTGAGTATCGCTCCACCCATTTATAGAATTTATAGAAAGGTGCAGTGCTGAAGGTGAAGTAGAAGTATCTGGGGTGTTTCCACATCCCAGTAGCTGGTGCGTTCGCCTTGGCGGCGCGAAGCGCTTTGGCGTCCCCCACGGTGCTGCGGTATAAGCCACATGCTCGGTGTAGCTCAGTCAGTGGGAGTTGTTTTGCTGGCTGAGAACGGATCCTCTGGCTTTAGCCGTGGGGAGAACGTCAACCTGATACATTTACGCTGAACACTGCTGAACATCACTGTTCAACTATGCAGCGATAGCATTCTGTTTGTTTCCAACCAGAATGGCGGTATCCCGCAAAGCTTTGAGTAGAATACCCAAAGCGCAGTTTCCGTGTCGTCTTACTACCAATTTTCTGCTTTGCTTTGGCTACCATGTTGGCAGACTCGAAAGTAAACAGAAAGATCAACTGGTAGTAATCCGTACTGAACATATTATACATTATTTTCAGTATAGTTGAGCTTATTATTGACTAGAGTCATGCTCTCCTCTTGTTTGAGGAATCCGGTCAGCTAGACCGCCGAGAAGCGACGCCCTCTATGTATCAGCATGAGGGTCAGGATGAAAGGCGGAAACCCTTGCTATGGTAAACACAGAGCGGTGGGGCATCCCGTTCTTAAAGCTCAGGAAATGTCCTTAACAGGAGTCACTGAGAAGCTCGTACTCTATGCATCAGCATGAGTGCGGGAGTATGTCACGATGTCTCAGAATGGGGGTGGTTATCCCCGTTATTGCAGTTGGATTGCGCATCCCACCATGAGCGAAAAGATCCCTCAAGATCCCTCCTCGTCGGAAATGGCGGCTGAGATGGCCTTTGCTGCAGAGCCCAGTTTAGAGGAGGTAGGAGCTACTGCGGAAGAAACCACCCCAGACTCGGATCCCGGCAAGGGATCCCCTGGCACCGGCGGGTCGAATGCGCAGCGTGTCCGTCAACTGCTGGGCATGAAAGGAGCAGAGGTGGAGTCTCGCTCCATTTGGCAGTTGCACTTGCAATTGATGAAGCCTGTCACCTGGATCCCTTTGGTGTGGGGTCTGATTCCGGGGGCGGCATCTTCCGGTCACTTCACCTGGACTTGGGAGAATGTGGCTCTCATTTTGGTGGGCATGATTCTGGCGGGCCCCCTGATGACGGGCTATACCCAAACGGTGAACGAATACTACGACCGCGAGATCGACGCCATCAACGAGCCCTACCGCCCGATCCCTTCGGGGGCCATCTCTCTGCAGCGGGTGGTTATCCAGATCTGGGTGCTGCTGATCTTGGGGTTGGGCTTGGCCTATGCCCTGGACTGGTACACCGGCCATGACTTCCCGGTGATCACCTGCATTGCCTTGGCGGGAGCCCTCATTGCCTACATCTACTCGGCGCCCCCCCTGAAGCTCAAGCGCAACGGCTGGCTGGGCAACTACGCCCTGGGCGCCAGCTACATCGCCCTGCCCTGGTGGACGGGTCACGCCTTGTTTGGCGAGCTGAACTGGACGGTCTGCATCCTGACGCTGATCTACAGCTTGGCCGGGCTGGGGATTGCCGTGGTCAACGATTTCAAAAGCATCGAAGGGGACAGGCAGTTTGGCTTGGCCTCTTTGCCGGTGATGTTTGGGGCGATGGGGGCCGCTTGGATCTCGGTGCTGATGATCGACCTGTTCCAGTTCGGCATGGCCTCGTTTTTGCTGGGGGCGGGCCTAAAACTTTACGCGGCCCTTTTGGTGCTGCTGATCATCCCGCAAATAACCTTCCAAGATATGTACCTGCTGCGGGATCCTTTGAACAACGATGTGAAATACCAAGCCAGCGCGCAGCCCTTTTTGGTGTTGGGCATGTTGGTGGTCGGGCTGGCGTTGGGCCGCTCGGGGCTGTGGTAGTCGAGCCGACGGCAAAGTGCCCATCTTGGCAACAGAGGTGACGGCTTCCGCCCTGGGTTCGGCCCGACATCTGGGCCAAGATCAAGATCAAGTTAAGTTGAGCCAGGGATCCATCCCCTGCAAGGATCGTTGGCGGATCCCTGGAAGCTGTTATGGCCCTGGGCCAAAGGAGATATCCAATGAAGCTGTTGTTTCCCCTCCAACTCGGCCTAAGCCTGGCTTTGCTCTTGGGGCCGCTGGCCGTCTCTCCCGCCCAAGCGCAGCGGATCGTCATCGACGGGCGGGGGATCGTGGTAGAACCCAGCACAGGTGGCTCGGTGATCCTCAATCCCGACCAGCCGGTCTTTTCTCCAATCTTGCCCTCTGCAGTTCCTTTTTCCATCGATGAAGAAGGCAAGATCGTCTCTGCCCCTGGCTACCGCTGCAGTGCGGCTACTGCTGCCGACAACTCCCCCATCATCTGTCGCTCCCAGTTCAACCGCAACGACGTGGTGGTGTATGAGCGGGACGGCCAATCCAACACCTTCTTCGTAAATGCTGACAACACAGTGATCCGGCCCTCCGGCAGTGGGCTGCGGATTTTGCCCAGCTCTGAACCGGCGACTCCCTCGGGTAGCGGCCTGCGCATCATCCTAGACTGAGGGCAGGGATCCCTTCACCTCTTGTCCAGTTGCAACCGCAGCATTTGCTCTGCATCCTAGAGAGGTTTGGCGAAGAAATAGCCCTGGCCATACTCGCAGTTCAACAGCCTCATTGGTGCAGTCGCTGTAGGGTTTCGATCCCCTCGGCAGTGACATCCATTCCCAGGCTGCGGGCCAAGGTGATGATCAGGCGAATGGTCTCGGCATTTTCTCCATTCGGCCCCCAGCGCGAGATGAAGGAGTGATCGATTTTCAGGCCATTTTTTCAGGCCATTGATGAGGTAATCCTGCAGGCCCCTGAGAGAGGAGTAGCCTGGGCCGAAGATCAAAACCCCCGCAATTGCGCCAGTTGCTCTGCCGCTAGAAACCGTAGCCTATTTTGCGGTGTGACATACTCCCGCACTCATGCTGACGCAAAGCGCTCCGCGCCGCTAAAGCGAAAGAGTACGGGCTTCTCAGTGACTCCTGTGAAGGACATTTCCTGAGCTTTGAGAACGGGATGCCCCA
>NZ_JBSSBO010000061.1:0-15291 GCF_054058915.1 Thermostichus sp. MS-CIW-41 | reverse complement strand
CGAGTTTGCGGATTACATCAGCAAGATATACCGGAAAAATGTGCTGTGGAATGAATCTTATTTCATCGCTTCATGTGGTGGGGTAACAGTCTCGGTATTGCGCCAGTACATTGAAAGCCAAGGTACTCCCGCCTCTCATCCCGACCCAAGCACTCCGCGCCGCTAGCACGTTCGCTTCAGCGGGCCGTAGGCCATACGTCCTACGGACAGAGGGCGGGGCTTCTCGGCGGTTTAGCTAACGGAGGCTGCTCTCTCCTCAGTTCTGGACTAACCGATTAGGATCGACTCTTCAGGGTAGGTTACCAACGGGCGGGGCTGTTGTTGAGCCAAGGCCAAGACAATCGTCAATGCCCCCAACCGGCCCCAGAACATCACCAGCACAATGATCAGTTGGCCAAACCAGTTGAGCTCCCCGGTAAAGCCCGTCGAGAGGCCGCAGGTGGCAAAGGCGGAGATCACTTCAAACAACACCGGATCCAACCTACTGTTACTGTGGGTCAGCAAAATCAACCAAGCCGCCAACAATACCACAAACAGAGAAACCGTTAACACCGCTGCCGCCTTGCGCACCATGGAGGGATCCAAGCTGCGCCCGGCAATCTGAGCGCTGGGCAAACCGCGGGCATAGCCCCAGAGGGCCAACACCAACACCGCCAAGGTGCCGGTGGTCATGCCGCCCCCCATAGAAGCTGGGGCTGCCCCAATAAACATGAGAGCCATCAGCAGCAACTGGCTGGCCGGGGTCAAATCCTCAATGGGGATCCCGGCAAACCCAGCCGTTCGGGCAGAAACCGACTGAAAAAACGTCAGGCCCAAGCGGTGGGGCCAGCTTACCTCCAGCAGGGATCCGCCGGGCAAGCTCTCTCCCAAAAACAAGCCAATGCCGCCCGTGCAGAGCAAAACCACCACCACGCCCAGGGTAATCCGGGTGTGCAGAGAGGGGCGGTGGCCCCGTGGCCAGGTTAACAAATCCGACAAAACTGGGATGCCCAAACCGCCGATAAAAATCAGACCGGCCAAAATCGCCAGCGACAGACCGTCTGTAGGGATCCCTTCCCGGCCAAACAGGTCGAATCCCGCATTACAAAAGGCCGACACCGCGTGAAAAATAGCCAGAAAAACCGCCCGCTCCGGCCCATAGAGATCCCGCCAATGCACCCAGAGCAGCAAAGCCCCCCCCAACTCAATGAGGGTGACCCCCAGCAGCACCCGCCGAGTCAATTCCAAGATCGCCCCCGGATCGATGAGCCCCAGCGAATTGCACAGCGCCAAGCGATTGAGCAGGGAAATGCGCCGCCCGATCAGTTGAAACACCACCACCGCCAACACCATGAAGCCCACCCCGCCAATCTGAATCAGGATCAGCAGCACAATCTGGCCCAACAGGGTGAGATCCTCCGCCGCCACAATCGTCGAGAGCCCCGTCACGCTCAGGGCCGACATGGCCGTAAACAGCGCCTCATTCCAGCTCAAGGGATCCCCGCGCCCGATCCCCGGCAACATGAGCACCAAAGTTCCCACCACTGCCAAGAGCCCCAACCCTGTGACCAGCCGCAATGGCGGCGGCAGCGGGCGACGCCTGTCCCCCCCAAAAAACCACTGCAGACGATTCCCGAAGGCCCTAGAAGACTGAGACAATGCCGAGCCCGGTGTCGGCAGGTGGCGGGCGCGGGATGGTACCGGTGGAACCAAGCGCTCAGAGCCCTCCTCTGGCGGAAGCGGGACGGAGCCCTCTCTCATCGGAGCCCTCCCTACATTTCATTCAGCCGCGAGATGTTGGTATTGGCCCCCAGAACCACCAGCAAATCCCCCTTTTCCAGCAGGTAGTCTGCGGGGGGAGAGACCACCAGCGATTGCTTTCGCTTCACCACCAGCACCGTGATGCCGAAGCGGCGACGCAGATCCGACTCCGCCAGCGTATGGCCCACCAACGCCTCCGGCACCTGTAATTCCGTAATGCTGTAGCCCGGCTCCAGCTCTAGCTGATCTAGGATCCCCGGTGCTGTCAACACCTGAGCCAAACGGCGCCCTGCCTCTTGCTCCGGCAACACCACCCGATCTGCCCCCACTCGCAGGAGAATAGAGCGTTGCCGCTCGGTCGACGCCTTACAGACCACATTGCGCACCCCCAGACTTTTCAGGGCCACCGTCGTCAGCAAATTGCTCTCAAAATCGCTGCCAATGGCCACCACCACCGTGTCGAAGGAGAGGATATCCACCGCTCGCAGCGCATCTTCATCGCTGGAATCGAGTGCCACCACCTGCGTCAGCTGATCCGCCAGGCGCTGCACGATCTCACGGCTGCGGTCGATCCCCAAGACATTGTGCCCTCGCTCCATCAAGGTGAGAGCCAAGCTAGAACCAAAGCGCCCCAGACCAATTACCGCATATTCACGATCCACCCGCTGTCGTTCGCGCCAGCGGAACGCAGTCCCTGCCATAGGATCTCCTGCCCCCTCTTTCAAGAACAGATCATAAGTTCATCCAGCAGGGATCGGAAGGGCCGCGACTCTAGGCCGACTCAGGCTTGGGCAGCGTAGAGGGGTGAGGAATCAGCTCGCGGGTGGAACGGCGCTCCACCATCTCTGCGGTGATGCGGATGTGCTTTAGGTCGCGGCGGGAGGGTGCCTCGTACATCACATCCAGCATTAGCTCTTCCACAATGGCCCGCAGGGCACGAGCCCCGGTCTTGCGGCGATAAGCCTCTTTGGCAATGGCAGCAATGGCGGCAGGTTCAAACTCCAGTTCCACCCCGTCCATGCGCAGCAGCTTTTGCGCCTGCTTGAGAATGGCGTTTTTGGGCTGCGTCAGGATCGCCTCCAGCGCCTTCTCATCCAGCGGATCCAAAGTCGCCACTACCGGGAGCCGCCCCGTGAATTCGGGAATCATGCCGTACTTGATCAAGTCTTCAGGCTCCAAAGCCTTGAGGGCATTCGCCATGCGTTGCTCGCGGGTAACCGACAATTGCTCTCCTGGCTTGATAAAGCCCATCGATTTCTTGCCGATGCGCTGCTCGATTACTTTTTCCAGGCCAACAAAAGCCCCCCCGCAAATGAAGAGGATGTTGGAAGTGTCGATTTGAATGCAGTCTTGATAGGGGTGCTTGCGCCCTCCCTGGGGAGGCACGTTGGCTATTGTCCCTTCCAGCATCTTCAACAAAGCCTGCTGCACCCCCTCGCCGGAGACATCGCGGGTAATGGAGGGGTTCTCGCTTTTGCGGGCAATTTTGTCGATTTCGTCGATGTAGATGATGCCGCGCTGGGCCTCTTCTACGTCCATGTCCGCCACCTGCAGCAGGCGCAACAGGATGTTTTCCACATCCTCGCCCACATAGCCAGCTTCCGTAAGGGTGGTAGCATCTGCAACCGCAAAAGGCACATCCAACATGCGAGCCAGGGTTTCCGCCAGCAGGGTTTTGCCGGAGCCAGTGGGGCCAATGATCAAAATGTTGGACTTCTGTAGCTCCACCTCATCCAGTTCCGAAACTCCGACGCTACCGGGGTTGGCCTTGGCAGCCAGACGCTTGTAGTGGTTGTAAACCGCCACCGACAAAACCTTCTTAGCTTTTTCTTGGCCAATCACATATTGGTCGAGATAGCGCATGATCTCCTGCGGCTTGGGCAACTGCGCCAAAGAAGGCAGGCTGCGGGAGGGTTTTTTGGGGGTTTCGCGACGGCTGGCGGCAGGGGCGGCAGCAGGAGGAGTGTTGCCGTCGTAGAGTTCCTCATCCAAAATCTCGTTGCAGAGCTCCACGCACTCGTCACAGATGTAGACCCCCGGCCCCGCAATCAACTTACGCACCTGATCCTGTGACTTGTTGCAGAAGGAGCACTTTAGATGGGAGTCATATTTGGCCATGGGATCCTCGTTGCTGCTTGCTCTTGGCTATCCTAATCCGGCAAAAGCCAGAAGAAAACTAAACCTTCCAATCCAGTCGCAAATTGGCTGCGAAAGCGTAAGGAGGCCGAAGTTGGTGGAATCTCACTGACCTACTAGTCTAGCATCTCCACTGGGCTCGTAGGGCTTGTTTCCGGATCCCCAAGGGGGCAGGGTGCCAAGAGATTCCCATGGGGATCAACTGGAAAGACTGGAGATATAGTCATTTCAAACTGGATTGAGACACTTCCCAAGCGCTCCGTGCCGCTTCTGCGACCACCCACTCTTCAAAAGGGAGCTGGGAAGCAATGCAACGGAGGTGTTTCATTCTTGCTTCAAAGTGACCATAAGCTTCTCCAGCGCTCTGCGCTACCCGTGCAAACGCCACAGCCTCGGTTCTCCCCAAGTGTCTCACAAGGAGGAAAACTGGAAATGGAAGGGGTGAGCCGTTTCGCTGCTATCGGGAATGGTCATACATCCTTTGGACGGATTTATAGAAAAACCGCCCGACTTGACGCCGAGCGGAAGATGGTGTGAGGAGTGAACGGAAACATGCGTCTCCGCTGATCCCATCATAGTTGACCTTATCTGGCACTGGCAAAGGAATCCTTCAGTTAACTTGGATACTTTTTGGAGGTGTGGCCGCGCCTTTTTGTAACCAAAAAGGGGAAGGAACTGTCCGTGTTTCGTTCGCTTCCCCCTATTGGCGTCCACTCCTCACTACAGGTGAATCATAAATTATCCCTGCCGCTAAGACAACCCACCCTACCCAAGTTTTTCGGGGATCCACCCTGTCAAGGATGCAGATCACCGGATTCCACGGTGGGATCCAGCGCCAACAGCTCCGCTTCGGTCAGCAGGGGGATCCCCAGTTGTTGGGCTTGCTCCAGCTTGGAGCCGGGGTCAGAGCCCACCACCACGTAGTCGGTTTGGCGGCTGACGCTGGCGGTGACTTTGCCCCCCCGACTCTCAATCCAAGCCTTGGCCTGCTGGCGGGAGAGGGTGGGCAAGGTGCCGGTGATTACGAATTTTTTCCCGGCCAGGATCTGGGAGACGGCAGGGCTCTCCTGCTGAGGAAGAGCGGGGATCCCTAGCGCCTGCAACTCCTGCAACAGGCGACGATGGGCCGGCTCGGCAAACCAGGCCACCACCGCTTCGGCCACTTCCGCGCCTATCCCGTAGATCTGGGCGATGGTTTCTGCGCTGGCTTGGGCCAAAAGCTCAGGGGTGGGAAAATGGCCGGCCAAAATCTGGGCGGTGACCACCCCCACATGGGGGATCCCCAGCCCGTAGAGCACCCGTTCCCAGGGCTGCTGGCGAGAGCGCTGAATGGCTTGCACCAGCTTTTGGCTGGAGCGGGATCCCATCCCCTCCAAGCCCTGCAACTGCTCTGGGGTGAGGCGGTAGAGATCGGCTACGGTGCGCACCCCCAAGCTCTCCACCAATTGGGCTGCCCGCTTTTCCCCTAAGCCTTCGATATCCAAAGCATCACGGCTGGCCCAGTGCTGCAATTGGCCCCGCAGCTTGGCCGGGCACTCGGGGTTGGGGCAGCGGGTCACGGCTTCGCCGGGGGGACGAACCAAAGGGGCGTGGCATTCGGGGCACTGGCTGGGCAGGCTGTAGGGAACGGCATCGGCAGGGCGCAATTCCTTCAGGATCCCGACCACCTCCGGGATGATCTCCCCGGCTTTGCGCACGATGGCAGTATCGCCGATGTGCACATCCAGCTCCCGCAGGCGATCGGCATTGTGCAGGCTGGCGCGGCTGACAAGGGTGCCGGCCAAAGGAACCGGCTCCAACTCTGCCACTGGAGTGACGGCGCCGGTACGGCCCACGCTGGCCACGATGGCGCGGATGCGGGTGGGGACTTCCTGGGCAGGGTATTTGAGGGCAATGGCCCAGCGGGGAAATTTTTGCGTAAAGCCGGCCTCCTCCTGCAGCCGCAAGGAGTTCAATTTCACCACCACCCCGTCGCTGGCGTAGGGGAGCTGGGCACCCCGCCACCGCTCGTAAAACTGGATCACTTCTCCCAAGCCCCGACAGACCTGGGAAAGGGGGTTGACTGGAAATCCCAATTCCTTGAGCTGCTGCAGACACTGCCACTGGGTTTGCGGGGGATCCCCGGCAGGCCATCCCTCCGGCCAGTGGAGGGCGTAGGCGAAGAAGCTGAGCTTGCGGGCGGCCACAACGCGGCTATCCAACTGCCGCAGGGTACCGGCAGCACAGTTGCGCGGGTTGGCAAAGGGGGGATCCCCAGCGGAACGACGCTCTTGGTTGATCCGTTCAAACTCGGCTAGGGCCAGATAGACTTCCCCCCGCACCTCCAAAACGGGAGGCGGATCTGCTGTCGCCAGCCGCAGGGGAATCGAACGAATGGCGCGCACGTTGGGGGTGATGTCCTCTCCGGCCTGTCCGTCCCCCCGAGTAGCGCCCCGCTCCAAAAGACCATTGATGTAGGTTAGGGCCAAGGCAGCACCATCAATCTTCAGCTCACAGACATATTCCAGCTCTCCCTCTGTCCTGCTGTCGGGAACAGGGGCACGGCCCAAAACTCGCAGCAGACGCTCTTGCCACTCCTCCAGTTCTTCTGGGTTGAAAGCGTTTTCCAAACTGTAGAGGGGGATGCGGTGGAAGACGGTGGGAAAATGCTCTGCAGGTTTTTCTCCCACCCGCTGAGTAGGGCTATCGGGAGTGACCAGTTCAGGGTAAGCCCGCTCCAGCTCTTGCAGCTCGCGGTAGAGGCGGTCGTAAACGCTGTCTTCCAGGATGGGCGCATCGTGGACATAGTAGGCAATGCTGGCCTTCTGCAGCAGGGTGCGCAGCTCGCGGGCGCGTTCTTCCAGATGGGGATCCATAACTCCTTGGGTGAGCAAGGTCTACCCCTAGGTTAGGGCTCCTGAGGAGCCAATAAGTAGGAGCCGATATTCTCCAAGCTGGGAGGATGTAGGAAGGGGATGGTCAAGATGGCCTGCTGGGAAAATGGCTGGGGGAGCTGGGCCAGAAGAGTCTGGTGACGACGGCGGAGGGCCTCTCCAAAGGGGGTAGAATCCTCCAACCACACCCGATTGAGAACGGCGTAGGGATGAGGGATCCCCAAAGCATCCAGTTCCGCCAAGAGACGCTCGGTTTCCGCCAGAACTGCTTGCTCGGGGTTAAAGACGGGGATAAAGGTAACAAACTGGGGATCCTGGAGCTGCTGCCGAAGCTGCCGCACCTGGGCCAAAAGCTCCCGCATCCGCTGCGCCCATTCCGGCCTGCCCACCACATCCCGATATTTCAGCCACAGCTTCAGGGCCAAGCTTACCCAGCCCTCCAGAGCCTGGGGCATCTGCAGAAACCGCAGGAGATGCCCTGTGGGGGCCGTGTCCAGCACCACCAGGTCGAACTGCCCGCTCGTCTCCTGTCGGAGAACACTCAACAGGGCCATCACCTCATCCAGGCCGGGTGGGGGCATCTGCAGCAGTTGCCGCCACGCCTGTGGGTCGTATTCGACTTCCACCCCTGCCGTCCCCTCCCCCGCCAAGATGGCCGCCACCTCCTCCAGATAATCCTGCCGGAATTGCTCCAGCACCGCCGCCGCATCGACCTCCTGCCCCAGCAGGTTGGGCAGCAGGGGAATGGGATCCTGACCCAGTTTCGTCTGAAACAGATCCCCCAGCGAGTGAGCCGGATCGATGGAGACCAGCAAGAGCTGCTTGTCGGGATGGCGCTTGGCCAAGGTCCAAGCCAGGGCCCCGGCCACCGTCGTCTTGCCCACACCCCCTTTGCCCCCCACCAACACCAGTCGGATCCCTTGGGTCAAAAAATCCGGTAGGGACGGGATCCCCTTGAAGGAAGGGAAGAGGGTGGAGAAGAGAGACTTTCTCTTCTCTTGGCTCTCTGCTTTTTGCTCTGGGATCCCTTCCAACTCCAGCAGCACCTCTGGCAAGGGGCGAAGCTGCTGCACCAGCTCATCCAGGGCCGCCAACCCAACCGGCTCCTGCAGTTGATAAGGACAGATCCAGATAGGATATCCGGGCAGCTCCTCCTGCAGGGCTTTGAGCACGCGCCCCTGTTCTTGCTGCCGCGCCAAGTAGAGGGAAGAGGGGAGAGCGGTGGGCAGTGAGGATTGACTGGTATTTTCTCCTAGAAACAGCACCTGATTGACCAGAAGGCCGCCGATGGGCACGCGGCGGCTTTGCAGTTGCTGACAAAAGCGGCGGGTTTCCGCCACGCTCAACTGCTCCGGGATCATCACCAGCCAAGCAGAGGTGCTCTCCGGATTGGTCAAGCGGGCTTTGCCCCCCTCAAGTTCCCCCTGCAACTGGGCCAAAAACGCATCCGCCTCATCCGGTCGATAGGTGCCCGTCAGGGCTTGGGCGATCTCCCGGTGCTTGGCCTGAAAGGTGGCAAACACAGCCAGAAGATTATCCAAAAAGTCGGGCAGCTCCAACAGCCGCAGGGTGTGCCCGGTGGGGGCCGTATCCAGGATGACCGTATCCACCTCCTCCCTCGCCAGCAGCCGGTTGACCTCCAGAATGGCCATCAGCTCATCCACCCCCGGCCAGGCTAAATCCCAGATCGGCAGCAGATCCTCTCGGCCAAACCAACTGCCCCGCTCGGCAATGAGCTCCAGGGCCGGCCCATAGGTTTGCCGAAAAGATTGCAACAAAATCTCCGCTTGCAAAGCCCGCACCTGCAAATTGGGGCGATCCGGCAGGGGTTGGGCCACATCCGTAACCGAGATTTGCAGCACGTCCCCCAGCGAGTGGGCGGGATCCGTGGACATCAGGAGCAGACGGCGCTGGGGATCCACCTGGGCCAGTTGGCGAGCCAGCGCGCAGGTCAAGGTTGTTTTGCCCACTCCTCCCTTGCCGCTGAACAGCAAGAGGCGTTGGGAAGCCAAGAGCAGAGGATGGCAGGAATGCTGATACATTTACGCTGAACACTGCTGACCATTACTGCTCAACGGTGAAGCGATAGCATTCTGTCCATTTCCGTTGTCACTACGCGACGCTGACGCGACCGCGTTAGCGGGCCGGAGGCCGAACAGAAAGGCGGTATCCCGCAAAGCTCTGAGCATAACACCCAGAGCGCCTTGCCAATCTCGTGGTAGCCTGTGGTTGCACTTTGGGCATCTAAACACCTTTGCGCCACCCAACTTGGTGTGGATGTGCCCGCACTTGGTACAGGTTTTGCTGGTGTACGCTTCCGATACTTCCACGACAACCACGTTTTTCTTTTGGGCTTGAAACTTCAGGAACTGCTTGAACCGATAATGCGCCCAGGTGAGCATCGCCCTCGCCGTCTTGCTACCAAACCTCCTCCCCGCCTTGGCAACCATCTTGGCTGACTCGAAAGTGGGGAGGAATATCAATCGGTAGTTATCCGTTAGGAACGCTGCTACCTTGCGATGGCACTCGTCCACCAGGTTCCTGATTCTCTCCCGCAGACGAAACGCCGCTTGCCGCATTCGCCTACGCTTGGGCCTCGGCGCTTTGCTCAGCCTAGATTGCAGATCGTCTAGGTGGTAGCACAGCCGAACGATCCTGCCAAAGTCTCCCTTGGCGATATCTACAAAGCCCGCCCCATCAAACCCTGTAAGGAAGCTTCTTACTCCAGGATCAAGTGCGATCACCCCCTTTGCTAACGAACACTGCTCGTTCACGGGCTCAGGAAAGATGGCATACCATCTGTCTTTCACCCGCATTAGTTCAGTCCCACGTGCCCATTCTCTGGGTATCTCCTCGGACGCACGGAACGCCAAACCTCGGGTGAGTTTCGGATACCACGTCCCATTGCGAAAGTTGCCGGCGTTGAACTGCAGCGTATGCGACCTGTCTCGCACACTGCCAAACCTCGCGTCTTTGCTTCGGCGAAACGCCAACCACGCCTCGACGACCGCGTTCTGCTTGATGTGGCAAGGGGCGTCCTTTACCCACTGGGGCAGGTCGGAGCGCAGGATGATGTCCCGCAGCTTTCTGGCCGTTTTTGGGGCACCATGCTGACGCTGATAGGCAATCGCTTGGTTGTAGCAGTACCGGCACGCCGCTTGCCACCGCTTCCAGACTTTAGCCAGCGCTGGCTCCGGATAAATCCGTATCTTTCTCGATTGCAGCCCGGTATTTTCTGAGTCCGTAGAGCCGACTGCTGAAGCAGTGCAGGATGGTGAGGATGTCCTCAACCAGTTCCTGTTGGGGAGAAAGGCGATCGTCATCGAGAACCAAGATTTCGCATCCGTATTGACGGCAGTACCACTCAACGAACTCAAATCCAAACCGGCAGAGTCGATCCCGGTGAGCGACCACAATCGTTCCGATATCTCCCGCACGGACTCGTTCCAATAAGGCAAGGAACTTTGGTCTTTTGAAGTCGAGACCGCCGCCAACCTCTCCGACCACTTCGGCTCCAGGATAGAGGTTAACCAGTCTTGCAATCTGTCTCTCCAAGTCTGGTTTCTGCCCTCGACTGCTGACTCGGGCGTACAAAACGACTCGTTTGACTTTTCTTGGCGTTTTGATGTAGCTGTCGAGGTCATACCTTCTCGCCCTGCCGGATGGTGTACGTATTGCCTTGATCCAGCCTTTCTGTTCCCATCGCCTCAAAGTGTGGAGACACACCCCAAAATAATCCGCCGCTTCTCTCGGTTTTACATACCTAGCCATACCAAGCAGCCATACTGAACATACTGTACATTATTTTCAGTATAGTCCAGCGTATCATTGACTAGAGTCATGCTCACTGTTAACGCGACTGAGTTGCAAAGGGATCCCCTCCCACATAGGTCGCCCCTATTTTGGCCTGGATCCCTCTTGGGGATGTTCCAGATCACTGCAAAAGTGCTCCGCACCGCTGACGGGATGGGAAGAGCTTGTACGGGAGCAGCTCACCGCAGTTTCTCCTCTCCAAGCCACACCCGGCGACGTCCTCTATCCCACACCAGCAGGGTGTGGATCCCAATCCAAAGTCCTGTCCACAGCCAGTTGTGCAACCAGATTTTGCCCAGGATGGACAGGGTCAAGCCCTCCGTTCCCCCCAAGACCAGGCCGGCTGCCAAAATCAGCCCTTCAAAAGCCAGAAACCCCAAGATGAGCATGGCCGGGATCCAGAGATAGTTCAGCAGCAGTTGCCTTGGCCGAAGCGGCTTGGACTGAGAAAACAGAGGTCGGTAACCGCCAGCAAGAGCAATCCCCACCGTGCCGATCCCCAGCACCAACCCCCAGGCAAACGAATCGGGAGTGCGGGGATAGTTGTGCCAGGTGTAGCCAAAGATTTGGTTGGCCAGCCAAATCATCAAAGCACTAATGATTGCCCTTTGGCGGGTTAAAGTTGTGCCCGCAACAATACCAACAGTTACAAAGGGAAGGGTACATGTATAAGCAATATTGCTGAGACAGCCGACGGTGGTAAACAAGCTGGGCCAGAACCAGCCTTGGGCCAAATCTTGAGCAGCTTGTATCCAAAGTGGGGCTGAGATCAAGCGGCAAGATCTGGGGATAGGTTGAGCACTCGATTGCAGGCCAATCATGCTTTAATCTCCTGGAAAAAGGTGGTCTTTCAGAGGACAGCTATTAAGCAAATGCTCAAAAACAATTTGTCGAGCTACTTGGGGAGTAACCCGCTTGTACCAGGTGCAATCTCCGGAGTAAAAAACCACCGGCCCCTGTTGGCAAACTTCCAAGCAGCCTGAGGTGATAACCTGTACGTCTAGGTTGGCTTCTCGAAGGGCGGATTCCAGAGCTTCTACAACCGGTTGGTAGTTGCGGGAAGGATAACAACGGCTGGAACGACAAACAGCAAGGTAGGGACGTTTAAGAGGGTTATCCTCATAGGGGATCCGCTCTTTCCCCTGCACATAGATGGCGCGGATGCGCTCGTAAAGAGAAAGCTTTTGGTAATCTGCTTTGCCTTCCGGCAGGTAGTCTTCCTCTGGCCCCAAAAAGGGGCTGGGCAGAAAAATCTGCAGCAAAGGCTCTTCTGCTCCATTCCAGAATTGGATCCCCCACATGCGGGGCTGACCTTGGGGATTGAGGCGCCGGTAGAGAGCAGCACGGCTAACCAATCTTTTGCGGCGCAGCTCGGGTGGGGTCTTGCGATGGGGGCCGCCTTGGTGCTCCTCCAGGCACAAATGCAGGTGCCAAGTTTCGGTGGCAACGGTTAGATAGCCATCGTAGAGCACGCACAAAGCTGGAGGTTTCTTGAAAGCCAGCTCCAGCACCCCGCCTTCCGCCACATGGCCCACCTGGATCTCGGCCCAGTGCTCTTGAAACAGCTCGTAGAGCAACGGCCCCAAGCAGTCGATGTGGGCAGGGATCCCTTCATAAAGGGTTGTCCAACCCGTTAAAGAAACTTCCTGCCAAGTTTGATGGAGAGGGGTTATCCAGGGCGTGAAAGCGGCCATGAGAGAGCTCCTCAAGGTAGTGGTGGAATACGAGTAATCACCTCTTTTTTCAGAGGGCGCTCGGCCCAGGGTAGGATCCCATCCAACTTGGTTAGGTAGAGCTCTGCTGTCTGCAGAATCAGCTCCACATCTTTTGGATCCAGATCTCCAAAAACATAGGTCATCTTTTGAGGTGCTGCCAACGCAACAACGCAAGCATGGCTGCAGGCGCTCATACAGGCAACTGGTTTTAGAGTTAGTTGGGGGTGGAGGGTTTGGGATTGCAGGGCAGACAGCAGCATTTCTCCCTTGCTAGTCCCTTCTTTTTGGCCGTTAACCCACCGAGATCCGCAGGTGATGCAAACCCAGAGATAATGACCGCTGGGTTGCTGAGCAGCGCTGCCAGCTTGAACTGGCAACTGGGAAGTTGATTGAGACACAGAGCTGCTTGATACCGGCATAACTTGCAATCCAGACTTGACTGTAAAGGGCGCGATGAAGAAGGGGAAATGATCTCAATATCTAAGCGAGTGGTCAAGCAGTGAGCGAAATGGCTAAGCCTTTAAAATTGGCCTCTCAGATTGAGCCGAACGGTGCGACCCACTCCTGGGTAGCCGGGGAAAACCTCATATTGCTCATCCAGCAGGTTATCAACCCCCACTTCTAGAGCGAGATTTTCTGCTACTGGGATCCCTCCCCGCAGAGCCAGGTTGGTGTAGCCGGGCAGAGATTGGGTATTGGCGTTGTTGGTAAAGAAAGTGCCAATGTGATGCAGGAAAACTGAGGCATACCGATCCTCTGCATCGCGGTAGCTCAGGCCCAGGTTGAAGCTGTCTGCTCCCACGAAGGCTAGCTGTTTGCCAACCGCTTTGGGATCCAGCGCCGAGCGGATGATGGGATCGTTCAGGGTGTAGTTGGCAAAAAGAGTCCAGTTTTCCCCCAATCGCAAATCCAGGGCTGCTTCCAAGCCCGTGTATTCCACGAGCTCAATGTTTTCGTAGGTTCCCCTGCTCGGGCCAGTGCTGACAAAGGTAATGCCATCGCGGATGCGGTTATGGGCAAAGGTCAAGCGCAGTAGGCCAAAATCTCCCAGAGCCTGATCCAGGCCAATGTCAAAACTCTCTCCCCGCTCCGGGCGCAAATTGGGGTTGCCGTCGACTTCAAAAAAGCCGCGCAGCCGAAAGAACAGGTTTGAGATCAAGGGAGTGCGAAAGCTGCCGGCATAATTGGCCCTCAGGGTGGTGCCTTCTGCCAAAACCCAGCGGATCCCTGCGGCAGGAGAGGTGGCCGAACCGTTGACCAGATTGCTCGAATCTTGGCGAACACCTAAGTTGAGATAAAAGTTGGGCTGTGGCTTGTAATCCAGGCGGGCAAAGAGGGCCCCTTGGTTCACGGTATTGTCGTAGTTGACATTGGTGGATCCCCTGGCAAAGGAGAAGGTGGTGTTGCGAGCTGAAATGGATCGGTAATCCGCTCCTAGAGTAAGCTCCAGGTTTTCAGCAGCCTTCCAGGTGTATTGCAGTTGGGATCCCCACCCCGTTCGCAGGATCTCATCCCGGGATCCCTGGCTTTGTGGGGCGCTGAAGCGATAGTTGAGGTCGTCAAAAAATACCCTAGCTTGCAGGGATCCCCTCTCTTGATCCCACAGCCAACTGAGATCTAACAGCAGGTCGTTGGTGTTTTGCACTGCATCGGGGGAGGGAAACTCGGTGCTGCCAGGCACCTGAAACGCTTTGTTGAGATAAAGGGCATTTCCGGTTAGGACTTGGCCTTCTGCCAATTGCCAGGTGAGCTTGGCTTGTAGGTTGTGGTACTCCACCGCCGAGTTCTCCCGCCTGCCGGCTTTGCCCAAACGCCTAATTTCAAAAGGAAAGTCGTTGTTGCTCTGCAGACGGCGATAGCTGACCACCCAGCCCAGATCCTGCACCTGGCCGCGGTTCTGGATCCCTTGCTCGTTGAGGCCGTAGCTGCCGATAGCCGCTTCCAGCACGGTCTCGGATCCCGGCTTTGGATCCAGCGTCACGATGTTGATGACCCCGCCAACGGCATCGGAGCCGTATAAGGTGGAGCCCCCACCTGGAGAGATCTCAATACGCTCGACCACATCTGTAGTGATCTGAGACAGATCGAACCCGCCAAAAAAGCCCAGGTCGTTAATGGGGCGGCCATCCAACAGCACCAACACCTGGGCCGTTCGTCCTCCCCGCATAAACTGGGAGCTAAGGGCTCCCAACTGGGTTCCCGCCGTGCCGTCGCTGAGGATCCCGGGCAGGTAGCGCAGGGCCTCCTGAACGGTTCTTGCCCCTTGCTCTCGAATTTGCTGGCGGGTAATGACGTAAACCGGGCGGGAAGAATCCCGCAGCAAACCAGGACGGCGAAAAGGTGTGGTGACGGGTTGATTTAAAATCTCGGCGCTAACACCGGTTTCCAACACCTCTTGAGCTGAAGGTGAAGAGGCCGCCGGCTGCGCCCACGCTGGGATCCCCAAAACAAGTCTCCCCAGCGCCAGGCTGAGACCTAGAATGGGATTCATTTTCTTTCTTGAAGCTCCTGATTCCGTGCGACGCGGAAGAAAGACGAGCCAGAACCGCAGGCGGGCATCCTGACTGAGGGCATAGGTCTAGCCCAAGCCCATCACAGTTGCGGCACAGCGCCGGATTTGCACCGGACTTTCCCCTTTACATGCCCTGGCTGATCCCCAGGACAACCTGTCGGTACAGCTTTCTCTGCGATTGCTCCGAAAAAGCCGTGCTAGGCATCATACATCCCCTGCTCTGGAGTTCCTATCCTGCCAGGGGGGATGTCATCCCCAGGGGTGAACGGGATCCCAACGGCAATCCCAGGGCTTTGGATGGGCCACATCCCATTTAGGCCAGATTTCTTCACTGCTTTGTAAGCAGTTGAAGGATAGCCCGCTGCTACTCCAGATCGCGAGGCCCAGGGATCCCTTAGCCTTTTAGAGAACAGAGCATGACTCTAGTCAATAATAAGCTCAACTATACTGAAAATAATGTATAATATGTTCAGTACGGATTACTACCAGTTGATCTTTCTGT
>NZ_JBSSBO010000060.1:0-15427 GCF_054058915.1 Thermostichus sp. MS-CIW-41 | reverse complement strand
GTTTTACATACCTAGCCATACCAAGCAGACATACTGAACATACTGTACATTATTTTCAGTATAGTCCAGCGTATCATTGACTAGAGTCATGCTCCACACCGCTGACGCGACCAGAGCTGGGATCTGGCTCGGTTGGGCTAATGGGATGAAAGTGGTGCTCTACCCAGCCCTCCGGCGGCCCCTCAAACCGCTCCGGCACCGGCTGCTTCACCTGTAATCCCCGCAGCATCGCGTTGAGATAAGCACTATCCCAGGTAAAGAGGCGGCTTTCGCGGATTTTGTGCCACACCGAACGCGACATCAGCAACGTCCGCTCTACATCCTGGGCTCCCAGCTTGAGCAAGAACTCCTCCCGTTCCGGCTGGTAATCGGTGGAGGCCAAGGCCAGAGATTGCGGCGGATGAGCCTGAGTAAGCTGGGCCATCTTGGCCATGAGTTCGGGGTAAAGCCAAGTGTAGGCAGGGTGAACCGTAAGCTTGGCCACATGAGGTTGCTGCCCGGTGCGATCCAACTTCAAGTTGAAGTAGCCGATGGCGGTTTTGCGTTCGGGCTCGTAAACACACACTTCCACCCGCTCCGTCTGGCTAATGGCGCATTTGGCCTGCTCCAAAAGCCAATCCAGTGGGTTGGTGCGAAAATCGTTCACCTCGCGGTCGTACACCTGGCGCACAGTGGCCGGCATGGATCCCGTATCCAGTTGGTAGATGGCATAGGCATCCCGGTTGGTCACCGGCACCAGGTTGGGCAATTTGGGCTCGTGCTGGCTGAGAGCTGCCAGAATATCGGCTGGAATCGACCAGTAGGTGATCTGAGCCAAGGGTTGGAAGCCGTTGCGCCGGTAGAGCGCCATTGCCCCCTTGTTGTGGATGTTCACCTCCAGGATCCAGGTGCGAGCTTCCCGAAAGTGCTCCATGCAGTGCTTGAGCAGCCGGGATCCCACCCCCTGTCGCTGGGCAGAGGGCGCCACTGCGATATGATCGACCCGCCAGGTGCTGCGGGAATGGTTGAAGGGAGAAACCTGAATCACCCCCTGAATCTTGCCCTTCAGCTCCGCCACATGCACCGTAAACATGTGCTGGAAGCGATTGGGAAACAGGGTCAGGGTTTTCAGGGGCCCATACCACTGGCGCAACCGCCGCACTTGGCGACGAATATCCACCGAGCGGCTGCTGTACTCTTCATCAAAGGCTTGCGCCAAAATCTCTTCCACAGCCTCCAGATCCCCCAGTTGGGCGGGGCGAATGATCAGGTCAGGGGCACCAATGGGGGCTTCGGCATCCGGGTCGGGTCTTGCTGTGGTGTTGTCCATGCCAATCGCAGGCGGGAGAATATTCAAAGCATAGCTCAGGCTCTCTTGCTTTTTCTAACCGGGAGGATCGTTCTGCAACAAAGCTTGAAAGCCTACAGATCGGCTTTCCCGTTATCGAGAAAGGCTTGGCCGCCAAGAAGGGCGTGAACTCAGCCTCCCGGTAGCTGCCCAACAGTGACGAATGGGAGAGCCGGCCCTCTACCCTGCTGGGGTCAATGCCGGGTCGCTCACGCCCCAGTGTCCAGCAAGGTCAAGTTGCTGAAGGTGAAGCGCTTCTCCACAAGGCCGGTTTCCGTCTCCGTCTGGATACGCCGCTCCGAGAGGATGTAATACTTGCCCACTTTTGTGTACAGATCCTCGAATTGGCTGCGCCCGCCTTTTTGCTGGCCCGTTTGGGGATCGTGATAGACGGAATCGTAGCGGTGGGAAAGATAGCCTTCGCCGGTATCGTGGCTGCTGAAGGTGTGGATGGTAACCACCACTCCGTGGATATGCCGATGCACCATGGTAACCTGGTTATCGCGCACGTGGTAGCGATCCCCTTCGGCTTTGCCCCCCACCAGGATCTCCACTGTGCCATCGGGCAGGGTTTGGCCGTAACGGAAGGTGTTGTTCCCATGGGTCTCGTCGAAGCTGCGGCGCACCCGGTGAATGGCAATCTCCCAGAGTTGGTTGTGAATGGCTTTTCGAGCTTCCTCATCTTCTACGCCCGTAACGGTGGCCTTTAGGTCTGCCCCCACTCGCACCTGCCCAACGAATGTGCGCTCCCCATCCCAATAGGTGACCTCGGCGCTGTAGCCCGGGAAAGCGGGATCCCAGGTGTAGCGGTTTTCATAGGCGGCCCGAAACAACTCTTGGGCAGAGACTTGAGTGGCGATCATCGGCTGTCTCCTTCCTGTTTTCCTTGCAAGCACTTCCCCTGAGCATCCATCATACCGCCCCCTGCTGTTGGGCTGCCCCCCAGTTGCCTTCGCTGAGAACCTGCATCTGGTGAACTGGCCTAGCCGCTCCCCTGTCCGCTGCTGCAGGATAAAAGCACAGCCATGGGAACTTCTTCCTCACACCCAACTTGGCTTGCGAGTTTAGCCGCTGCTGTGATCCCCAGAGTATTCTCTGAGAAGGGTTCGCCTATTTTTTGTGGGTGAGGAGGGAGATTGAAAGGTTTTGACAATCGCGTCAGCGGGGCGGATCCCCTAGAGCCTGGCCTGACGCCGCCCCAGACCGGCATGGCAACCGCGCCAGAGATGATGGGGCCAGTGCTGAAAATCATTGGCAAGCAGACCCTGAGTGGCCACATCCCTATTGGCGGGGCAAAAAACTCTGCCTTGGCGCTGATGGCCGGGGCCATCTTGGCTCCTGAGGCCTGTCGAATTCACAACGTGCCGCGTCTGCTGGACATTGAACGCATGGGACAGATCCTGGCCACGCTGGGAGTTAAGGTTTCCCATGTTGGCAATACCCTCGACCTGGATGCCAGCTCCCTGAAAACCTCTCAAGCTCCCTATGAATTGGTCAGCCAGTTGCGGGCCAGCTTTTTCATCATAGGGCCTCTGTTGGCGCGGCTGGGGGTGGCCAGAGTTCCCCTGCCCGGTGGCTGTGCGATCGGGTCTCGTCCCGTGGATCTGCATGTGCGGGGTCTACAAGCCTTGGGGGCGACGGTCCAAATCGAGCATGGGGTGGTTCATGCCTATGCCCGTAAATTGTTGGGAACCCGAATTTACCTGGACTATCCCAGCGTCGGTGCCACCGAGACCTTGATGATGGCCGCTACGCTGGCGGATGGAGAAACGGTGATCGAGAACGCCGCCCAAGAGCCGGAGGTGGCGGATCTGGCCCGCTTTTGTCAAGCCATGGGGGCCCGCATTCGCGGTGTCGGCACCAATACGGTTGTGGTGGTAGGGGTGCCCCGCTTGCATGGAACAGAGTACACGGTCATTCCCGACCGCATCGAGGCCAGCACCTATCTCATTGCCGGGGCCATTACCCGCTCTCACCTCACGGTTGGCCCTGTCATTCCCGATCATCTGCGGGCGGTGATCGCCAAGTTGCAAGCGATGGGGCTGCGGGTGGAAGAGGAAGGCCCAAACCGGCTGCGCATTGCCCCGGCTCAACTGAGCTCAGGCTGGCTGTGTCAGGCAACCGATATTCAAACGCTGCCCTATCCCGGTTTCCCCACCGATGTGCAGGCGCCGATCATGGCTTTGGCCGCCTTGAGCGAGGGCAGTTGCACCATTGAGGAGACAGTGTTTGAAAACCGCATGCACCACATTCCCGAGCTGAATCGCATGGGAGCCGATATTCGCCTGAAGAACCGAGTGGCCCTGATCCGAGGGGTGCCGTCCCTTTCCGGCGCTCCGGTGGTGGCTACCGACCTGCGGGCGGGTGCGGCCCTGGTGTTGGCCGGTCTGGCGGCTGAAGGCTGCTCCACAATCCACGGATTGCACTACATCGACCGGGGCTATGAAGCCATTGACGAAAAGCTGCGCAGTGTCGGGGCCAAGGTGTACCGCAGTGAAAGCCCGACAGCGCAATTGGGGAAATGAGCTGTTTCACTGCTGTCTGAAATTTGAAGATTTGAGGAAAGAACTGCTCCTCTCCCTGCTTATCGTCTGGCCCCGATGCTCGGCGACCGCTTGCTGGGTGAGCTTTCCAGCCGTTTCGCAAGTATCGAGTTGTCTGGTGACTCAACGCAGTCAGGTTGAGTATCGTAGGTCAGAGGTGGTGGGGAGGTAAAGCATGGGGATCCTGACAAGCAACCAACGACGCTGGACAAGATGGGCTGCCGGTGTGCTGGCAGCAGGAGCGGCTCTGGGTGGAGCTGTCTGGGGCTTCTACACCTCATCCTGGGCAGAAACCGTAGAAGTGGCCTCTGCACCAGAAGACAGGGATCCGACGCAACTGCCTCAAACTTCCACAGTGGCCTTTCTGCAAGCCTATGCAGCGCTACAGGCCGGCCAAGCGCAATCTGCCTTGAAGGATTTGCAGGGGCTGGAAGAGAGCCTGCCGGTTCTGAGGGAAGAGATTTGGAAGCTCAGGGCCCAAGCCTATGAACAGTTGCAGGACAAGGAAACAGCCCAAGGGATCTGGTGGCCCCAGATTTTGCAGGAATATCCCCACAGCCCTGTCGCTGCCTATGCCCTCTGGGGGATGGGCCAGGTGGATCGGCTGCGGCAGCAATTTCCCACCCACCCGCTGACTGGACGTGCCCTCAAGCATTTGCTAGAGCTGAACCCCGACCGCTATGACCTGCTGCGGGATTTGGCCCAACATCACCCGCAAACCCCTGGGCTAACGCCGTTGCTGGATCGCTGGCGGCAGGCTCAGGAGGGATCCCTCACGGCTTCCGACTGGCAGATCCTCGCCGATGCCTACTGGGAGCAACGGGAGTACGGCAAAGCTGCCCGGGCCTATGGGCGTGCCCCCGCCACCTCTCAGAACCTCTACCGCTGGGGCCGCAGCCACCAGATCTCACGGGAGTTTCCCCAGGCCAAAGCGGCTTACCAAGCGCTGCTGGCACAGTTTCCCGATGGGCCAGAGGCTTCTCTCACCCGCCGCCGTTTGGCGGAACTGAGCGACCTGCCGACGGCGATCGACTTGCTTCGACAGGTGGGATCCGGCTCAGATAAAGAAGCTCCAGAGGCGTTGCTTAGCCTCAGCCAGCTTTACGATCGCAACGCCAGCCCCCAATCGGCCCAGGCTACTCGGCAAGCCCTTTGGGATCGCTTTCCAGCCAGCGAAGCTGCAGCCAATGCCGCCTGGACAGTGGCCTGGAGCCAAGCACAAGCAGGCAATCTCAGCCAAGCCATCGCCCTGGCCCAACAGATCGGATCTGCTCAGCGGGATACAGAAATGGGGGCACAACTGCTCTACTGGGCGGGCAAATGGCGGGAACAGCAGGGGGATGTGGCTGCAGCTCGGCAGACCTATCGGCAGGTGCTGCGTCAGTTTCCCCACACCTACTACGGCTGGCGGTCGGCAGTGCAACTGGGCTGGCCGGTGGGGGATTTCTACAGCGGGCGCAAAAGAGTGGAGGTGGATTTTCAGCCGGTGCGCCAACCGTTGCCGGGGGTCTCTGCAGTTACGCAAACCCTGCATCTGATGGGAGCCAGCCAACTGGCCTGGGAACGCTGGCAGGGCGAAACTCCGGTGCAGCGGGATCCCGGCCAGATGAGCGTTGCCGAGCGCTTTGTTACGGGCATTTTGCGCAACAGCGCCGGAGATCACCTGCGGGGCATTAACCAGGTGGCTGCTTTGCGCTTCAGCGAAGAGCCGGATCCCCTGCTGGAGACGTTGAGGCAGCGCCAAGATTTCTGGCAGGCCATCTATCCGCTGCACTACTATGCGGGCCCCGACAATTCCTGGAGCGGGGATCCCTACGCCCAACCCGGCTTGGCCCACTGGTCACGGCAATTTAACCTCAATCCTTTGATGGTGGCGGCTTTGATCCGGCAGGAATCCCGCTTTGAGCCAGAGATCGTCTCGGCCTCGGGGGCTTTGGGCTTGATGCAGGTGATGCCCGCTACTGGCCGCTGGATTGCCCAGCAGATCGGCCTGGCCCAGTACAGCCTCACCAACCCCGCCGACAATCTCTACCTGGGATCCTGGTACTTCGACTACACCCACCGCACCTATCAAGACAACACCTTGCTGGCCCTGGCCAGCTACAATGGTGGCCCCGGCAACGTGGCCAGATGGCTGAACCGCTTTGGCTTCGAGGATCCGGACGTGTTTGTGGAGCAGATCCCCTTCCCCGAAACCCGGGGCTATGTGAAGTCCGTGTTTGGCAACTACTGGAACTACTGGCAGCTCTACACCCAGGAGGGGCGCACTCTGGTCAGCCAGCGACTGCATAACCCCTCGTCTTCTTCATGACTTCCGGTTTTGTCGCGGAAGTGCTGCCGTAGAGGGAGCGGGCTTTTCCCCCGACAGAGCACAGTATTCTGTGAGAGTTACAGTGATTCCAAGGTTTACTTAACAGTGCCGTTCGCGCCGGCAGGACAGAGTTTTGGAGTTCTATGGTCTCTGGGTCTGAACAACAGGAGAGCGTTCGCGTTAGCAGCGCGGAGCACCATCAGGGGGCGGCAGAAAAGCAGACTGCCCGACAGGAATTGGCCGTGGATTTTATTCGCCATGGCATAGCCGAGGAACCCCGGCCAGAAGTCGAGGATGCCTTTCGGGCCCTTACAGACGAAGGTCGCAAGCGTTGCCGCAAGGTTGCCCGCCAGCTCAAGAACATGGGCTGGAGGTGGGATCTCCTGCTCACCAGTCCCTTGGTGAGGGCTCGGCAGACGGCTGAGATCTTTTTGGACGAGAACCTGGCCGAAGCTGTGGAGGTGTTTGAGCCGCTGGCTCCGGGGGGCAGTTTTGCTGACCTGGTGCGCTGGCAAGCAGAGCGGGAACCTCTGGCGTCTTTGGCTCTGGTCGGTCACCAGCCGGATCTGAGCCTGTGGGTGCAAACGTCCATTGGGCTGAACCCGGCCCATGCCGACGCGATCACCCTCAAAAAAGCGGGCCTAGCCCAAGTGCGCTTTGCCGAAGGCCGGATTGACTACCGCCAGGGATCCCTGACTTTGTTGCTCTCCCCCAAGGTGGTGCTGCGCTGAGAAGAAGCTGGCTCATCATGATAAACGCCCAACGAGTCGGCCAGAGGTTGTGCCCCTAGGTTCAGCGCTGAGAGGAGGTCAGCCGCTCTCCCAGCAATTGCACACAATAGGCCGCCAGCCCCAACCCCACCATGGCAAACATGAAGGCAATCAGGGAAACGGAACCGACCAGCAGGTAGCGCACCAGAATGCTGATTCCGCGGGCCAACGATCCAATCTCCACCTCAATTGGCGGCAACTTGGCCAACATCGAGAGCAGCAGTTGAAAGAACCCGTAGCCCAAACTGACGGCGATGGCGGCCCCCAAGAGGGCACTGAAAGGATGGGGGGATCCCTGTGGAGAAGAAGACATGGGGCAGCACCGGAAAACTCACCTTTATTCTAGGCTGCAGGTAGAATATGGAAGTTTCTTTCCGGCAAGCCTAGGGGTTATGGAGAGCGGATCGGGAGTGGGATCCCACTACGAAGTTTTGGGCGTTTCCGTGGCGGCGACGGCGGAGGAGATCAAGTCTGCCTACCGTCGTTTGGTCAAGTACCACCATCCCGACAGCCTGCTGGCCAAAAAAGATCGGGCCACCTCTGAGCGCATCCGCCAGATCAACGCTGCCTACGCGGTGCTCAAGGATCCCCAATCTCGCCGCGAATACGATCGGCAACTGCACTCCAGCCGCACCTCACCCTGCCCTCAGCCGACGGGATCCCCCCGTGAAACCGTCAGCCACGAAGCCATCGCCCGCGCAGCCTGGATCCAACAGGTCTACACCCCCCTAAACCGAGTGTTGGGGCCCTTGTTGTCTTCCCTAGAGCCTCAGTTGCATGCTTTGGCGGCGGATCCCTTTGATCCCGACCTGTTGGAGTCCTTCGCCACCTATTTGGAAGAGTGTAGCCAGAAACTGGCCCAAGCTCAGCAGATCTTTGGCCGCCTTCCCAATCCCAGCAGCCTGGGGGGAGTGGCTTCTCGCCTCTACTACGCCCTCAACCACCTAGAGGACGCTCTAGAGGAGCTGCAGTATTTCCCCCTGAACTTCGACGACCGCCATCTGCACACCGGACAAGAGCTGTTTCGCCGGGCAGGGGGGCTGCGCTTGGAAGCTATGGAAGCTTACGCCAAGAGTTCACCCTAAGCCAGAGCGGGATCCCCCTCTGGGCAGAGAGGGGCGAGGATCATAGGGGATGGGGATGTACTGCACGGAAGGGCGGCCCATGGTGGCCTGTGGGTACAAGTCCATCAGGGCATAGATTTGGGGTGGCAACTCGGTAGAAATGGGCAGGCCCAACCTTTGGGCTTCTTCGGCGGTGATCGGGTAGTCGTGGGTAACTTGTCCACTGGTTAGGTACTGGATGAGGGGCTCGATGCGTTCGGGGGCAATTTTGCGCTTGGGCACATCGTCCTTCAGGAGATCCCGCACGAAGTTCTGTACCTGTTGCATCGCTTTGCGGGCCAGATCTGCCAGGATCAAGGTTTGGTCATCGATTTCGGCAATGGGTTTATCCGCCACCACCTGCAGAATACTGGCGGCAGCATACCCCCCCAACTGCGGATCCACCGGCCCCAGGACTGCATTGGCATCCATGACGATTTCGTCGGCGGCCAGGGCCAGCATCGTCCCCCCCGACATGGCGTAGTGGGGCACAAACACTGTCACTTTGGCCGGATGGCGGATCAGGGCGCGGGCAATTTGCTCCGTAGCCAGCACCAGGCCACCGGGGGTATGCAAAATCAAATCAATCGGGGTATTGGGTGGAGTGAGGCGAATTGCCCGCAATACCTGCTCGGAGTCCTCGATGCTGATGTAGCGGGAAACCGGGATCCCCAAAAAACTAATCGACTCCTGGCGGTGAATGAGCAGAATCACCCGGCTGCCCCGCTTTTGCTCCAACTCCCGAATGGCCATCAAGCGCCGGAACTCTTGGGCACGACGGTTCAGCAGAGGTTGCAAAGAGCTGAAGATCAGGAAAATCCAGAACAGGCTGCCCCAGTCCACTTTCGCACCTCAAGTGGGATCCCTTTGCTTCCAGGATAGGGGATAGCAAACCTTTGGTGATCTCTGGGCCTCACGAGTTGGGTTCAGACGCCGCAAAAAGGCGATCCAAAGCCTGCAGCAAATCCAGTACGGAAGCTTGGTCAATCCAAGATCGAATATAAGCCTGCTGCTCCGCCAAGTTTTCAATGCGGCCCAACTTTTGCATGGCCAAGTAGCGGGTTTCTGCCTCGGCGCGATTGGTTTGCAAGTCCAGCCGCTGCTCCGGGGTCAGCGGATACTCCGTTTGGGCCAGCAGGTAATCCGCCACCATCATGAACAGCAGAGGCCCCGCCAATTCCACCTGGGGCTCGGCTTCTGGCTCAGAATCAGCAACAGCGAGATCTTGGAGATCTTGAAAAAGATCCTGACCCAGTTGCAGCAGCTCCTCTGCTGAAGCCGCCCGCAGCACCGTCTCGGCAGCAGCCTGCAGCGGCTCTGGGGAAACCCTGTGGTGGATGGCCAATTCCGCCAGGGCCTGTTCCCATTGATCCCGTTGGGCTTGCACCACAGCCCGCTCTTCTGGAGAAAAGTCCAACCGCTCCAGCAACACCTGCAGAGCCACAGCCCCCACCAACAGGGGGGGGAAGCGCAGCACTGTAGAGGCGGATCCCGCCTGCTCCAAAAAGGCTTCCAAATCCGGGCCAGATCCCCTGTCCAGCAAGTCCTGCAAGTAGGCCAGCACCTCTTGGGGCGAGGTCAACCTGAGGATCCCTCGCACCTGTGCCCGCAAGTCTGCGGGGATCCCAAGGAGCTGCACCTGGACTTCGGCCCGCGCCTGCGCTTCTGCAATCAACTCCGGCAAATCTGCCGTTGCCCGACCGGCCTGCAACAAAACCTGGCTAGAGTCCTGCAACAGGCTGGCCGCTTCCACAAACAGCAGCACCTGCGGGACTTGCAGCGTTGGCCAAACCATGCTAGCCAAGCTGTGGATCCGCAGGGGATCCCTCCGATTCTGGATTGGCTGGCGCAGCGAGGTGAGCTGAAGTGGGCTTGTGCCAGTGCAGACCGATCAGAGCATCGTACAAAAAGCCCCAAAACTCTCCCTTCTCCCAGATCCCCAGCGTTTGCTGGCAGTTGCGCGCGTCCAGCTCAGGTTTGGCTGCCCAGTAGGCTGCTTGGTATTTGTACCAGGGAACAGAAGGCCAGAGATGGTGGATCAGGTGATAGTTTTGCCCCAGCAGCAGAACGTTGGTCAGCCATCCGGGATAGACGCGGGCATTGTACCACCGCTCTTGGGATTGAAAAGGGCGATGGGGCAGGTAGTCAAAAAACAAGCCCAGCAAGAACCCCATGATAAAGGCAGGGGGTAGCCAATAGTTCATGATGTAGTCGGTGTAGCCGAAGTAGCTGGCCAGACCAAAGGTCAGGATAACCACCAGCCGACTCAAGCCCCACTCCAGCAGATCCCAGCGACCTTTCCGCCAGAGCTGCCGCTTAAAGAAAAACACCTCATGGTAGAAAAACCGCGGCGCGATCAGCCACAGCGGCCCTCCCGTTGAGACATAGTGATCTGGATCGTCTTCAGGATGGTTGACGTGGGCGTGGTGCTGCATGTGTACCCGCTTGAAGACGGGATAGACAAAACCCTGCAACAGGGCAGAGCCGTGTCCGAGTGCCTCGTTCAGAAAGCGGTTGCGGTGGGCCGAGCCATGGGAAGCATCGTGAATCACCGTGCCCAGAACATAGAGGGCCACAAAATTGAGCCAGAACACCATCCATTTGGGCCAGTGCCAAAAGGCGTACCCGCCAAAGCAAGAGGCCGAAAGCACCACCGCAGCCAAAAACATCAGCAAGGTGGGATTCCAAAATTCTGAGGGTGGCCCCAACAGCTCACGAGGCAATGCGAAAGGTTTTTGGGCTGGTTCAGCAGTAGCAGCAACAGTCATCGGCAGCCATCCTTAGGTGCGCACAGTGCAGACAGAGAGGATGGGTCGAGGCAGCGCGTCCCAGTCATCACACCGAAAAGAGATCGAAGAGATAAGTTTGTTAACTTTCGTTAGTATACGGCAGAGACCTGCCCAGCTTCTCAGCCCAAGCCTTATTTTCCTCACAACCCCAGCCATGGGGGCACCTTCCTCTCCTGGCCAAGGATTCCTGAAGGATCCCGGCAACGGCAAACTGCCCCTGAAGCCAGAGAAAAGCCGTAGTGTGAGGTTTTGTTGCAATTCATGTGCAGATTGCGAGGGGATCCCAGCAGGAGCGGTAATCTAAGGGTCGGTTAACCTGAGCTGAGGATGGAAACCATGATGCCTGTTGTTGCGCTGTTGGCTCTGACCGCTCAAACCAGCCCCTGGTCCCCCCTGAACGCCGTGATCATTCTGCTCTGCACAGGGCTGGCTTACTTGAGCTTCAAATCCTCCTCTGGAGTGGCCTCAGAGACTGGGCCGGTACTGGGAATGACCTGGCCAGAAGTCATCGGGGTTGCCAGCTTTGGCCATTTGTTGGGAGTGGGGGTCGTTTTGGGCCTCTCCAACATTGGCGTTCTTTAGGCTGACGCGAACGGAAGAGGGAACGCCTGGGGAAATAAGCACCGCTGTCGTGGAGGGACAACCCAACACAGTAAGTGCTGTCGCAGAACCAGGAACCAGAATCCCTTGCCTGTAGGCAGGGGGGTATGTCAAGTTTCTTGAACTTGGCCGGGATCCCTGCTGGATGATGTTAAGCTCTATTTTAATTCTGAAAGAAGCAGTTTCTTCAGCCGCATTTTCCCCTGAGGTTTGTTGCTATGTCAGCGATGGTGCTCCTGGCCAGTTTGCCGGAAGGCTATGAATTGTTTGACCCGCTGATCGACATTTTGCCGATCATCCCTGTTCTGTTTTTCCTGCTGGCTTTTGTCTGGCAAGCGGCAGTGGGCTTTAAGTAAAGCCATTGCTTTTACTGAGGTCGCAAAGGTCTCAAAGGCCTGGGTGGTCTGGAGAAAACTCAAGCAAACCTAAAGGGCTTCCCCCAGCTTATCTCCCAAGTTGGGGGCTCTTTGCTTTGCCCATTTATGGTCATTTCGATTCAAACTAGGACACTGCACCCACGCCTAAAACGTTAAATGCACCGTGCCAGAAGGCCTTTCAAGGACTCCGTCCCGCTAGCGGGAACAGTAGCTCAGGTGTCTTGCCCTGAACTGGAACGACTGTAAACGACTATAAAAACAACAAGCCGTCTCGCCACTGTCCACATGACTCCCAAAGGTGGGCCAGGGATCCGGCGCTAGGGTTCGCGGTCGAGGACACCGGTAATCCAGAGAACCCCTGCCAAGCAGACGAAGTGGGCAAACGTCACGTTGATGTTGGCGGCCAGCAGCAGCACTCCTGTCACCTGGTTGGCCTGGGTGCGGGAAAACATGCGCGCCAACAGCTCGCCCACTTGGGCTTCCATACCAATCAAAGCAAGGAAGGCCCCAATGAGGCTGACATAGGTGACCAACTGCAACTGCTTGGGCAAATCCAATTGGCTTAGGGCATCAGCAGAAGCTGAGCGGCGCTCCGCGTGGAGCAAGTAGCGCCAGTTGAAAAATAGACCGGCTGCCAGGGTGAGCAATGTAAACAAGGTGAACCAGAAGGCGATGACAGCCCCCAGCGAGTCATCTCGATAGACGGTATTTTGGCCGATTAAAAAGCCAAACCACAGCAGCAGCGCCGTCGCCCCCAAGATTGCCTGGAACCAAAACCCAAAGCGACGAGTCATGCGCAAACGAGACTTCATCCGCTCGATAGCCGCCCGTACTGACGGCGACATGGGCTCGTTCATCTTTTTCCCCCGCTCGCCTGGATGAACACCAACGTTCGCTTCCAGCCTATCTTCATTCTCCGGCCCCAGTCACCTTTATCGGACTGGCGGTTGGGGATCCTCGCTTTGCAGGCGGAGAATTTCGGCCTCAATGCGCTGTTGCAAAGCTTTGCCCTCTTCGGAGCGGATCAAGAGTGTAATGCGGTTGTAGTCAGGCACAGTCATACCGTGGCGAGTGATGATCTCGGTCGCGGTGCGGATGAATTCTCGCCGGATTTGATCTTTGCTGGCTGGGTCGTTTGTGGCTTGGGAGCGCTTTTGGGCCTCTTGCCGGTGGGGCTCCATCTCCAAGACGATACGGGCGTACATTGTTACCTGCTCATCGCTCAACACCACAGAGGTGGTGGGGGTTTGAGCCACGGCCAGAGAGACAGTGAGCACAGGGATCCAAGTGCAAACCCAGATCAGGCCCACCAGCCCTTTTTGGACCACGCTTTGGATTGGAAATGCCGTCCACCGTCTCCGACTTGCTTTGCCTGACACCGCTGATGTCTCCCCACCCGCCAACTGTTGCTCAGGTTGCCTAGGGTTTTTGTGAGCTTTCGGCCCCACGCCGGTTCAACACTCTGATGAACCCCGCGGGCTTCGATCCTATCTGCTTCTCTCTGTGTAAGCCCAGGGCGTCGTCCACGCTGACAACTGAGCTTGCTTTTCCATTTGACCGAAAACTGGTCTTTAGGTTCCAGTTCCAGTCCCTTTCCAGCCTATCTGACACCCAGAAGGGAGTGGCCTCTGGGATAATGGGGATGAATTGTTGGTTATTGCCCCTATGAACTTGGAACGTCGCCCGGTTTTCCCGTTTACGGCCATCGTTGGCCAAGAGGAGATGAAATTAGCCTTGCTCCTCAACGTGATCGACCCGCGCATTGGCGGGGTGCTGATCATGGGGGATCGCGGCACGGGCAAGTCCACCACCATTCGCGCTTTGGCCGACCTGCTGCCCCGGATCGAGGTGGTGAAAGGGGATCCCTTCAACAGCCACCCACGGCAGCGGGACTTGATGAGCGATCAAGTGTGGGAACGGCTCCAAGCAGGGGAAACGCTGGAAAGCACTTGGATCCAGGTGCCGATGGTGGATCTGCCCTTGGGGGCAACGGAAGACCGGGTGTGTGGCACTCTCGACATTGAGCGGGCCTTAGCTCAGGGGGTGAAGGCTTTTGAGCCGGGGCTGTTGGCCAAGGCCAATCGAGGCATCCTTTACGTGGATGAAGTCAACTTGCTGGATGACCACTTGGTGGATGTGTTGCTGGACGCGGCGGCCTCAGGCTGGAACACCGTGGAACGGGAAGGCATTTCCATTCGTCATCCGGCTCGGTTTGTGCTGGTGGGATCCGGCAACCCGGAAGAGGGGGAATTGCGGCCTCAACTGCTGGATCGCTTTGGCATGTTCGTCCAGATCGAAACGGTGCGAGATGCTGCCCTGCGGGTGCGGATCGTGGAGGAGCGCAGCCAGTTCGACGCCGATCCCCAGGCTTTTTTGGCCAAGTATGCCGATTCCCAGCAGCGCCTGCGGGAACGCATCGAAAAAGCCCAACATCTTTTGCCCAACGTGGCAGTGGATCCCGACTTGCGCTTGAAGATCTCTGGGGTATGCGCGGCTTTGGAGGTGGATGGACTGCGCGGAGACATTGTAACCAACCGGGCTGCCAAAGCCCTGGCAGCTCTAGAGGGGCGCAGTGAGGTCACCGTCGCCGATATCCGTCGGGTGATCAGCCTGTGTTTGCGCCACCGCCTGCGCAAGGATCCTCTGGAGACCATCGACTCGGGCTACAAGGTGGAAAAAGCCTTCAGCGAAGTGTTCCAGGTGAGCTTGGAGAGCGCCGCCTAGCCCAAGCACTCCGCGCTGCTAGCCCTCACCCCCGGCCCCTCTCCCGGCGAAGGGAAGTTGGGAGCGGCGAACCTCAGCCAAATAGGGCCGCTAACTTGTCGGCAATGGCGGCAATCCAGGCTTGCTCCTGCCGGCTGAAGCTGCGTGGGGTATCGCTCCCCAAAATCAAGCACCCTCGCTGGCCGATGGGCTGGCACAGCACGGCCTGGGATCCGGGGGGCAACAGGCCATCGAACTCGGCGCGGGCCGGGAACAGCTTGAGATCCACCAAATACACGGGCCGCCCCGTCTGCAAGACCCGCTGTAAAACGCTCTTGGGCTGAATCGAGGGCATCTGGCCGGGGGTGGCTAGGATCCCCCGTTGCAGGAGGGTTCGCCCACCCACCCAGATCACCACGGTGCGGGCGGCGGTGGTGCTGAGCAGGGTATGGGAGGCCCAAGCCAGCTCCAGTTTCTCGCTTTCGGAAAGATCGGGATGCCAATCACAGCCGGGGATCCCCTGCAGGGGGGCCGTTTGGGGTGGAAGAGGCTGGATCTGCTGCCACAGCAGGCCGGTCAGGATCAAAACGGCGCTGAGGAGGATCCCCAAGGCATCTGAGCGGGACTGGCTGGTGAGCAATTCCGGCGTAAAGGCCAGTCGATTGATGACCAAGAGGGCGCTGCCCAAAAGGCCGGTCACCAGAGGCAGCCGCCTCACCCAGCGATTGGGATCCCTGGGGGCTGGAGTGGGTTCAACCGTCAAGGCAGGCTAGGCATAACCTAGAGGAAGTAACGGGAGAGAAGGGAGAAGCTGATACATTTACGCTGAACACTGCTGAACATCACTGTTCAACTATGCAGCGATAGCATTCTGTTTGTTTCCATTCGCGTTAGCGGGACGGAG
>NZ_JBSSBO010000059.1:0-15590 GCF_054058915.1 Thermostichus sp. MS-CIW-41 | reverse complement strand
AGAACTGCTCCCACACGTTGCTGGTTGAGCGACGTTGGATAACAGTAGTCATGAGGACAAACTTCCCTAAGGAAGCGCGAAGATTGACAACCTAACCTTAAAACATCCGTTAAGTTTCGTCAACTACCTGCCTCAAAAATGAGGAGGGGATCCCTTTCTCTACCGGCTACCCCTCGGCAAAAAGAGCGATTCCAAGGCTTGGCTGAGGGTCGGTTCCATCACCACCCGGTCTTCGTAGGCGGCGATCACCCGGGTGAGCTGAGGCAAGCGGCCCTGTTCTGCTTCGATGTAAAGGGGCTGAACATAGAGCAAAGAAGTCTCGATGGGGATGACCAGCAGCGTGCCCAGGTTCACCCGCGACCCATGCTGGTTCCAGAGGGAAATTTGCTCGGAGATTAAGGGATCCTGATTGACCCGTGCTTCCACCTGTTCCGGGCCATAGATGAGGCGTTGCTTGGAAAACTCGTACACCAGGAGCTTGCCGTAGTTTTCCCCGTCGCAGCGGGCCGCTATCCAAGCCACCATGTTCTGCTTGTTAACAGGGGCATAGGGGGAGAGGAGGACGAACTCAGGAGTGTGGTTTGCAACCCCTTGGGGATCCCTCGGCAAGGTGAGAATGAGATACTGCGGCTGCATGGGAATGCGCCGTCGATTGCGGAACTGGCCGGGGATCTGCCATTGATCCTCGCGGTTGTAGAAGAGGCGGGGATCCGTCATGTGGTAGGTGGCAAACTGCTGCGCTTGCAGGCGGAAGAGGTCTTGGGGATAGCGGATGTGTTGCCGCAGCGGCTCCGGCATTGCCTCCAGAGGCTTGAAGAGGGTGGGGTAGATGCGGGCGTAGGCTTGGATGAGGGGATCCCGAGGGTCGGCAATGTACCAATCGATGCTGCCGTTGTAGGCGTCCATCACCGCCTTGACCGAGTTGCGGATGTAGTTGAAGGGAAAGCCGGGCAGGTGCTCCGAGTAGGGGTAGCGGCTGCTGGTGGTATAGGCATCGAAAAACCAGTAGAGCTTGCCGCCTTGAATGACCAGGTAGGGATCCCGGTCGTAGAGCAAAAAGGGCATCACCCGACGGATGCGCTCGCGGATTTGGCGGCGATAGAGAAAGCGGGTGGCAGAAGACAGCTCGCGGCTGAGAAGGATGCGCAGATCGCCAAAATGCCAGGCGTAGAGAAACCGCTGCCAGAGGTGGGGAATGGGCACGCCACCGCTGCCCCGGTAGCTGCTGTACACATAGCGCTCTGCTGCAGGGTAGTCCAATTCCCGCGCCTCAGCGCCCACGAAAACATCGGTGGTGGTCAGCTCGCCATAGTAGAGGGCCGGCTGCTCCACCCGCAAGACGGAGGCCACCTCAGGGTAGCGAGGAGAAACCCGCGGCGGAATATCCGATAGGAAAAAATCCGGCAGGCCTTCAGGGGTCACCACATTCACCGGGCTGAGGGTGAGGCCATAGCCGTGGGTGTAGAAAAACCGCCGGTTAACCCAGGTTTGGGCGGCGGGGGGTACCTGGGCAAAGTCCAGCTCGCGGGCGGCATGCATGACTTGGCGCAATTCTCCCCCAATGCGGTAGCGATCCACATTCACATAGGGAAATTGGTAGTAGGGGCGGATTTCTTGCAGTTGGCGGTAGGTGGCCAATAGGGGATCCGCATCCCAGAGGCGCACGTTGCTCAGGGTGGATTGATTCTGCTGCAGGATCTCCCAGGTGAGGGCTCCCCCTTCCGGGAAGGGTTGGACTTCGACATCGGCCAGGCCAAAGCCAGCACGGGTAAAACGGATGTTGTCCTCGATGTAGGGGCGCTCCAGCTCCAGCTCGTTGGGGGCCACCAAGAAAGTTTGCACCAGTTGGGGATAAAGTTGGGTGGTTAGCAGCCCAAACCCCAGGTAGGCCCCCCAGAGGATGGCCGGCGCCAGGAGAGAGCTGGCCCAGGAAGGGCACCAGGACTTGAGGAAAGGAAGGTTGAGGCGGATCCCCTGGCGGGCCAAAGCCCAGAATCCCACCGCCGTCAGGCCTGCCACCCCGCTCATCAAGGTCGTGGCCGGCAGAGTTGCATGCACATCGGCAAAACCGGCCCCAAACACAACGCCGCGGGTGGAATAGAGCAGCTCGTAGCGATCCAGCCAATGGCCCCAAGCCCGAATGAGAAACAGGGATCCCCCCAAGATCAGCAAGTGCCGCTGGGCATAGAGAGAAAGGGCCAAGGTCAGCCGTTGCTCGGAAAGCCCCAGCTCCACCAAGTAGATGAGGACAACGGTAACCAAGGTGAGCAGCACCAGGTTGAAGCACCAATGCTGCACCGTCTCCCAGAAAGGCAGGCTGAAGAGAAAAAAACTGAGATCGCGGTTGAAAATGGGATCCGACTCCCCGACGGGCCCCTGGTTCAGCCAGAGCAACAGCGTGAACCAGTGATTGGAAAGAGACCCAGCAAAGAAAACACTCAAACCTGTGGCAATCGCCCAGGCCCCGGTCAAGGTTGCCCCCCGCCAGCAGGAGCAGATGTTGGATCCCGTCACCGCCAGGGCAAAGAGGAAAGCGCCCAGGCCCAGCCCCCAGCGGGCAATCACCCGCGTCCACAGCACCGGCAGAGCATGCAGCTCGGCAAACCAAGCCAGATCTACATAGAAAGAGGCCAAAGCCGTGATGGCCAGGATCCCCAGCCCCACCCCCAGCAGCAGAAACAATCCTCGCCGCAACCTCTGCATCGCCTCAGGATCCTCGGCTCAAAGCTGTTCTCGGTCGCGTCAGCGGTGCAGTTTCCCTTCGCCCGAGCGATGCGGAACAACACAGGGTGCCGTAGGCATAGCCCTGTTCTAGCTGTTGCACCGCCTGCACCAAGCCTGCCGGCCCGCCGTCCACCCGCACCACCGGGATCCCCACCTGGGCCTGCACCTCTTGCCAGGTCAGATCGTCCAAAAAGCGCTCCCCATCCTTGAGGGCGATCTGGGGTAGCAATAGCCCATCATAGTCCGCCAAGTTTTCCACAGACTTCAGGGCATCCAAGATATCCTGCCCCGTCAGCAGCCCGGTTACCGTCAGGGTTTGTCCCCAAAATTGGCTGGCAATAGGCAAAAGATCCAACTGCAGCCCGCGGATGCGGTTCATCTGCTCCACCACAGGCTGGAAGGCTTGCTCTACGGCATTGCCCACCACCCACAGAACCTTGAGGGGAGAAGGGAGCTCAGGCGGCAGTTTGAGCTGCTCGAACTGGCTGAGGAAAAGCCGCAGGGAGCCTACCCCGTTCCCCAGCTGCGGGTAATCTTCATAGTGCTCTGCCGGTGGCAGTTCCCGCCCGGCCAGCAAATACCACTCATCGGCCAGCCAGGCAAAGGTGGATCCCAATGTTTGCCGAAACCCGACCTGCAAAGTTTCCACCTGCTGGATCACTTCTCGGGCCTTGGCCGCATCCACAGGAACCAGCTCATCACCAGGGGGGCGAAAGCGCGTCAACCCCACCGGCACCACTGCTGCCGAGAGGACGGTGGGGATCCCGTCTACGGGCCGGCGAAAGGCGGCCAAATCGAGGAGTGTGCGGGTGAGGTGATCCCCATCGTTCCAGCCTGGGCAGACCACCACCTGTGCGTGCAGTTGCAAGCGATGCTGGCGAAACCAGGCCAACTGCTCCAAAATCAGGCCAGCCCGCGGGTTTTTGAGCAAGCGGCTGCGCAGCTCCGGGTCGGTAGCATGCACTGACACGTAGAGGGGAGAAAGGCGCAGGCGAGCGATGCGCTCCCATTCGGCAGCAGGCAAGTTGGTGAGGGTGAGGTAGCTGCCGTAGAGAAAGCTGAGGCGGTAGTCGTCGTCCTTGAGGTGCAGCGTTGCCCGCATTTCCGGAGGTTGTTGGTCGATGAAGCAAAAGGGGCAAGCGTTGGCGCACTGGATCAGGCCATCGAACAGGGCTGTCTCAAACTCTAGCCCCAGATCCTCGTCGATTCCCTTCTCCAGCTCAACTGTGCGCGGGATCCCTTGGCTGTCCAAGATCTCCAGGCTTACATACTCCTCGGCGATCAGGAAGCGGTAGTCGATGAGATCGCGGGGGCGCTCGCCGTTGATGCTGACCAGGGCCTCTCCAGGTTGGATGCCCACTTCTGCTGCCAGGGATCCGGGTAAAACAGCGCTGATACGGGCGGGCTTGAGACTAGCACGAGACATAGCTAACTCATCCTCAACTGATGTGCCATTTGCCCCAGCAGGACGAAGTTCTGGGTCGGGACAGCGTTGCGGAGCAATAACGAGGCTCGGTTGACTACAAACAGTTGACTACAAACAGCGGAGAATAGCCGCCTCTAGCTCGGTTTGGCTGAGATCCGTTACCACAAACACCTCTTGCACGCTGCTTCCCTTGCGGGCCACCAGCTTGTACCCGCCCCGGATCGGCACCGAAACCCGCAACTGCAACTGGGGGATCCGCCCACGGCTGCAGGACAGAGCGCCCGGCGTCACGGTTTTAATGCCCGCCTGCCGGGTCAGGCGTTCCAAAACAGGGATCAACCCTGAGATGTGGGTGGAGTGGTTCCAAACCAGACGACCAGAAGGCTCAGACATAGCGGCTAGAGTGAGGAGAGGATGGGATCCCTATCCTATTCCTCCACCCATACCTGGTGCTCGGCAACCCTGTGGAAAAGCCGCATGCCCAAGATGTCTGAAGATTCCCTGCCTGCGGTCGTGGCTCTGATCTTGGCCGGGGGCAACAGCCGCCGCATGGGATCCGACAAAGCCTTGGTGCTTTGGGATGGGATCCCCCTGCTGCGACGGGTGGCTCAGGTGGCAGCAGCCTGCGCCGACGCGGTTTACATCCTCACCCCCTGGCCGGAGCGCTATGCGTCGGTGGTGGATCCCGGTTGGCATCTCTGGCGGGAAAACGTTCACAGCCGCGACAGCGTTGCAGAGCAACACCGAGGCCCGCTGCTGGCCTTTCAAGAGGGGATCCGGCGGCTGCAAACCCTGGCCGTTCCCCCGGAGTGGATCCTGCTACTGGCCTGCGATCTGCCCTGCTTGCAGGAGCAGGTTCTTGGGGATTGGCGACGGCGCCTTGCCGCCCTGCCCCCTCAGACGGTGGCCGCCCTGCCCAAAAGTCAGCGGGGCTGGGAACCCCTGTGTGGCTTCTATCGCCTGGCGCAGCTAGGCTCCCTGGAGAGTTTCTTGCAGGCGGGGGGAAGATCCTTTCAGGTCTGGCTATCCCAGGTGCCAACAGCCATCCTACCCCTGGCCGTTCGCGACAGCGGGACGGAGTCTCTTGAGAGGATGCTCACCAATTGCAATACCCCTGCCGATCTGCAGCTCGGGGAACAACTGGGTAGAGGGTGATCCCCGGGATCGGCAAGGGGAAGGGATCCCCTCATGTCACAATGGGTAAAGATTTGCTCGGTTTCTTATCTCGGCGCCGTGCTTACTTCCCTTTACTACCGCGAGATCCCTTGCCCCGATAGTGCTCAAGTGCTGCGCTGGCTACAGGAGTGTATCCCCCTGCCCCAAGGCAGCCAGAAGGTTCTTACCCCCACGGGCCTGCGCCTACAGGGATCCGGCGCTGAGCTGGCCCTCTTCTTGTGGTCGGGGCTGAACACCACCTATCTCAAGGTGTTCCAGTGGTCGGAGCAGCCCTTCCCCCGCCAAGCTCGCTGGCTGAGAGAGCTGGAACAGGCCATCCAAAGCCAATTTCCCCACCGCTACCCGCAGTTGCCCCAGATCGACCTGAACCGGGGATCCATCTTCGATCAGCTTGAGCCTTTCTACCCGCAAACGGTGAAGTATTTTCGCCGGATCCCCAATGGCGAGTTCGACCTACAGCGGGTGTACTGGTGGGAAAAGCGCTGGCGGGAAGAAGTACAACATTGCCACGCAGCCCACCGCCCTGCTCAGCCGGTCTTGTTTCGCCAGCCTGGCCCTGAGCCGGCCCCAGTGGAGTGGGATCTGGCCATCGTGGGAGGAGCGCTGGGAGCCATCTATGGAGCGGCCATGGCTCGCTTGGGCTACCGCGTGGCCTTGGTGGAGCGACTCCCTTTTGGCCGCATGAACCGCGAGTGGAACATCTCCCGGCGGGAGCTGCAAACCCTGGTGGATTTGGGCCTTTTGAGCGCCGAGCAGATGGAGAGCTTGATCCTGCGGGAATACACGGATGGGTTCAACAAGTTTTTTGACGGCAATAGCCCGGTTCGCGCTCCCGTTTTGCACACGCCGACGGTACTCAATCTGGCCATTGACGCGGAAAAGCTATTGCAGCTCTGTGGCCAAATCCTCACTTCCTGCGGGGGAGCTATCTACGAGCGCACCGAGTTTCAGCGGGCCTATGTTGGCGAACAAGGCGTCACGCTGGTTTTGAAGGATTTGCCCACCGGCGAGGAGTTTCGGCTGGGATCCCGCCTTGTGGTGGATGCTATGGGAACAGTCTCTCCCATTGCCCAGCAGCTTTACCGCCATCGGGCTTTTGATAGCGTCTGCCCCACGGTGGGGGCCACCATTGCGGGGGGGTTTGAGCCAGGGGTATGGGATCCCCAGTTTGGGGACATTCTGGCCAGCCACGGGGACATCAGCCGCGGTCGGCAACTCATTTGGGAGCTGTTCCCCGGCCCAGGCGAAGATCTTACCTTTTATCTGTTCCACTACCACCAGGTGCATCCGGAAAACCCCGGATCCCTGCTGGAACTGTACGAAGATTTTTTCACTATTCTGCCGGAATACCGCCGCTGCGACCCAGAGCGCTTGCAGTGGAAAAAAGCGACCTTCGGCTATATCCCCGGACGATTTGGCCAGCCCCGGCACCCTGTTGGCGGCAGCGGGACGGAGTTTGACCGGGTGCTGCTTATTGGGGATGCGGCAGCCATGCAATCGCCCCTCAGCTTTACCGGGTTTGGATCCCTGGTGCGCAATTGCCCCCGCCTGTGCGATCTGCTGGATACGGCGCTGCGCCACGACCTGCTCAGGGCGGCGGACTTAGCCCAGATCCGGGCCTACCAGGGCAACTCGGCCGTCACCTGGCTCTTCTCGCGGGGGATGATGGTGCCCACCGGCAAGGTGCTGCCCCCCGAGCGCATCAATGCCACTCTCAACAGCTTTTTCGGCATTCTCGCCACCGAGCCGCCGGAGGTGGTGGACGATTTCATCAAAGACCGGGCCGGCTGGCTGGCCTTTAACCGCATGGCCATCAAAGCTGCCCTGCAAAACCCACGGCTGCTGCTGTGGATCTGGGAGGCCGTAGGGGCCAAAGGCTTTGCCCAGTGGCTACCCACCTACCTCAGCTATACCGGCCTGGCCTTGACCTCTGCTTTGTTCAGGGGCTGGCTTCCAAATCTGCTGCGTCGCCTGCAGCCCTGGCTAGAAGCGCGTTACCCCCGCCTGTGGCTGCGCTGCCTGCAGTGGAGCTACACCCTCACCTATGGAGTGGGACAGCCGCGCATTCAGTTTCAACTCCCCCCCACTCAAGAAAAGGCCCAAGACACAATACCAACTTGGATAGGATCCCTGCAGCAGTGACATACTCCCGCACTCACGCTGATGCACAGAGGGCGGGGCTCCCCGGCGGTCTAGCTAAATGCACCGGACACCAAGGCAATAGCGCTGTCGCCGTGATCCCTCAATAAGGTCTCTATCTGCCGCTCGCGTCAGCAGGGCAGCGTTTTTTCCGGCTTGGCAGCTTGCCCAAGTTGGGTATAATCAATGCCTAATCAGAGATCGACGGCAGTTGGGAAGGGATCCCGACTTCAAACCGGTCGAGAGACTGCTGAACCCCATTTTTTGAGAACCCTTATTTTCGCAAAAAGTTAGGACTGAGCCCAGTCGCGTCAGCGTTGCGGAGCAACATGGTCTATACCTTCGAGATCATCGGCATTGCCCCTGCTCTACAGTTCTTTCATCAGCAACAGAAGCTGGCCCAGCGGCCCTGCGGGGTGGAATACCTGGGTACCAGCCCCTGCACCCTCGATGCGTTGCTGGGATCCCTGGAGGAAGTGCCGGCCCGGCGCGGCTGGGACTTGGATCAGTTGGTCGATACCGTTATCCGCTTTTGGTGCAGCAACCCCGATTTGGTCAGTATGTGGCGCTCTCGTTTTCGCGATGCCGGGCGAGATGCGCTGTTGGTCTCGCGAGTGGGGCATATTCAATCACTGCGGCAGGAATTTGAATGGCTGCTGAAGCAGTAGGTGCCGAGCGCCACTCTCGCCACCTGGGTGGGAGAATGTGCGGTTAGCAGGTAGGCTAAGGGCAGAACTAATTTGTGAGCACCCATGAGCGACACAGTTTTCGGCAAGATTATTCGCAGGGAGATCCCTGCACAAATCGTTTACGAAGACGATAGAGCCCTGGCCTTCAAAGATATTGCCCCCCAAGCCCCTGTCCACATTTTGGTGGTGCCCAAAGAGCCCATCCCCGGCATTTCCCAGGCCAAGCCCGAACATGAGGCATTGCTGGGACATCTCCTGCTGACCGCTCAGCGGGTGGCTGCCGAGGCAGGTTTAAATAAAGGCTACCGATTGGTGATCAACGAAGGAGAAGACGGCGGGCAAACCGTCTTTCATCTCCACATTCACGTTCTGGGCGGTCGGGGGATGGGCTGGCCCCCAGGTTGAGCGATGGTTTTTCCCACCCATTGGAGCCTCTGCAGGTACAATCCTGTCATTACTGAGGATAAACGGCGGGCGGGGTCTGGGATCGATGGAGTGGCACGTAACCGATGCAGAGAGTTTGATGATCATCGACCAGGAGGTGGGCAAGCACGAGCTTTCTCCTGCTGAGTATGAGGTGGTTCGTCGGGTTATTTATGCTACTGCTGACTTCGAGTACTTGCACCTCATCCGTTTTGGCAACGAAGCCTTACAGGCTGGGGCGGCGGCCTTGGCAGCGCGTACCACCATTGTGGTCGATGAGCCGATGGTACAGGTGGGCATTGCCTGGGCTGTTCAGAACACCTTTTCCAACCCCATCTACTGCGGCAGCGAAGCGATTACCCGTCCCCAAAGGGACAAGACCCGCTCCGCTTGGGGCTTGGAAACCCTGGCCCAACGCTACCCTGAGGCGATCTTTGTGATTGGCCAATCCCAGACTGCCCTCTCCAGCTTGGTGCAGCTGATTAGAAAGAAGGAGGTGGCCCCTGCTCTGGTCATCGCCACGCCGGCTGGGTTTGTGAACGTGGTGCAAGCCAAGCAGGAGCTAGCCGATTCCATGGTGCCCCACATCCGCACCGAGGGACGCAAAGGAGGCCCGGCAGTGGCTGCAGCGGTGTTGGATGGCCTGCTGGACTTGGCTTGGCACGCCTATGTACGGGTCAGCAGTGCAGATCATCCTGGCAAATCCGCGGTTTCATGACATGCTCCTTGCCCTTGGGCACCGTTCGCGGAAACAAGCCAAAACTTTGGCACTCAAAGCACATTTTTTCAGCAGTTGACTGCCCTGCCGCTGAAATCTCGCTTGGGACACCGCGCTTTATGGTCGTTTCAGTTTAGGGTGAGACGCCTGGACTACCGATCGCGCCAGCGGGACGGAGTCCTTGAAAAGCCTTCTGGCCTCGTGCATTCAATCATTCACTGTTTGAGGTGTGGGTGCAATGTCCTAGTTTGAATCGAAGTTTGAATTGAAATGACCATACACCCCTATAGTCAGTTGCTCTAGCGGTGCGGATGAGCTGGGGGCCTCGCAGCACTTTTGGGTCAAGAGTGGGTCTGCTGATCCAGATCACCCAGCCAAGGGGATCCCGGTCACTCGGCCTGCAAATTGGCATGGGCAAGATGGGAGCTGCGCTCTCAGTCCTGCCTCTTCAGAAAATGGCCTGAGAAGCGGCTGGGTTGAGCTTATGGAGGGATCTTCCCGTGCGGCGTGCCATCTTCTTTTGCTGGAGCGGCTGCCTTCTGGCCTTGTTTTTTGCGCCGGGGGCTTGGGCACAAGCTGAGCCATGTCCGGTGGTCGTCCTTTCGCCCTCTTCACTGCAGTTGTCAGAGGTGTCAGCACCTGCCTCTGCCCTCTCGACAACCCAGATGGACAAGGCAGGGATCCAAGTCAGCCCCTACCAGCGCTGGCGACAGAGGTATGCCCCCTCGGATCCCCTCTCTTCGAGTTTGGGCAGCGTCCCTTATCGGCCAGCCCAGCAGGGATCCCAAAGGATTCAACAGGGAACAGAGAGACTGCCCTTTTGGCTAGAGCAGAGCGGGATCCGCCTGGGAGAAGACAGCCTTTTTTCCTACATCCCAGTGGGTTGGTCTATCGGCAGTCCTATTGAAGTTTTTGTGAGTCTGTTCGCTACAGGGATCCCAGCTTCCCCAGGGAGAAGGGCTGGGAGTGAGAAATTATCTCTCACTTCTCTCTTCTCACTGCTCACTATCAGTATTAGTAATGATTCCCTACCTTGCGGTGGTGAATGGCGGTGAGGCCCTCTGGGCTGGAGACCCGACCAGCTTCTAGAGTGCTGTACACCACCCAGTGATCGCTGGTTTCCAGGCGGCTCACCACACGGCACTCCAGGTAGGCCAAAGCATCGGCCAAGATGGGGGATCCGTTGGCAGCAGGGTAGGTCTTGATCCCGGCAAAGCGGTCGGCTCCCGGTGGAAATCGCTTCAGGAAGTGGCGCATCAAGGGTTGGTAATGGCCTTCTTGCAGCACGTTTAACACGAAGGTATCTCCCACCTGCAGGAAGGATTCGATGGCCCGATCCTTGGCCACCGCAATGCTGATCCCTGGCGGATCGGTGCTGGCTTGGGCTACCCAGGAGGCGAGCATAGCGCTGGTGGCTTGCCCTTTGCGGGCAGTGATGATGTAGAGGCCATTGCTAATGCGGCCCAGGGCGCGATCCAGGTCGGCATCCAAGGCTTTCATCTGCTGAATGCTGCGATCCCGCGTCAGCCACTGCCCCAGGTCGGTACCTGCTTCTTCGGCCAGTTGCAGCAGGGCCTCGCCGGCAGGCTGCTTAAGCAGAATGGGGGCAAACACCTCTTTGGCGCCGATTTCTTGCAGTGTGTTGCGGCAGAGGTACACCGACTCGTCGTCTTCCCCCCCTGACTCGAACAGGCCAAAGCCCTGCTTGCTGTGGGCAGAGGCCAGCAGGGTTTTCAGCAGCACCTGGGTAGTGGCCGCCTCTGGCCCCGATTGGGGCGGCATGCCTATCACCACGCCGGCGGCCAAGCTCATCAGCTCCCGCACCTCGTGGGCATCCACCAGCCGCAAATCTGCCAGCTCCACCTGGATGCCGGTTTTTTGGATCCCGCGGGCAATGGCCTGGGCCAAGGTTTCCGCCTGGCCATAGCCGGACAGGTAGAACACTGCCACCAGGCGCTCGGCTTTGGCCTGCTCGAGGCTCCAGGTGCGATATTGCCCCACCCAGTCGGACAGGTGATGGCGCAGTAGGGGGCCGTGGCCGGTAGCAATGGCAGCGATGGGAGGCAAGGCTTCCATGCGCTTCAGGGCGGACAACACCGAGCGGGCGTTGGGCCCCATGAGGCAGTCGTAGTAGAGCTTAAAGTCCGCCTGCAACAGGTGGGAATGTTCGTCCCAGGCGAAATCGTCGCAGTAGTGCATCCCAAACACGTCGCAGGTGTATAGGATCTGGGTGCCGTGGTCGTAGGTGAGGATGGTGTCGGGCCAGTGCAAGTTGGGGGCCGAGATGAACTCCAGAACGTGCCCTTTGCCCAGATCCAAGCGATCTCCCTGTTTCACCACCAGCCGCCGGAAGGGCCGATGCACCAGATCTTCCAGAAATTGCATGGCCACCTTAGAGGCCACCACCGTCATCTGGGGCGCCAGCTCCAGCAGATCACCGACTAGGCCGCTGTGATCTGGCTCGGTGTGGCTGACCACCAGGTAGTCGATCTGGGCAGGATCTAGGATCCCTTGCAGGCAATCCAGGTACAACTGGCGAAACTTCTCGTGGGAGGTGTCGATGAGGGCCACCTTCTCGCCGCGAATCAAGAAGGAGTTGTAGGTGGTGCCATTTTCCAGAGCAAATTCGATGTCAAATCGATCCCGATCCCAATCTTGGGAGCGAATGGCAAGGGTGTCGGCCCCGATGGGCAGAGTTTGCAGCGTCAGATGGGGCTGGGCCAGGCGAGGTGCGACTTGAGGTGCAACTGCAGTGGTGGCCATGTTCTCTCCCTAACTTTAAGTCGGGTCACAATCCTGATCTCAATGTAACTGAATGTTTATGTTGACGGCGGATGAAGATGAGCTATGCAGGTTTGGAAATCCTTATGGAGTGCTTTTAGGGATCTCTGGGTTCCTGACTATCGAAGGGGTTGGGGCTTAGAACTGCAGCAAATTGGGCCAGGGTGTGGCGCAACTGATCCAGGTTTTGGCCGGTGGTGGCGGAAACAAACAGGGCCTTCGGGTAGAGCAGGCGCACATCCTCTACCCATTCGGGATCCAGGCGGTCGATTTTGTTGAACACCAGCTGGCGGGGACCAGTGGCCAAGGGCAGCTTGTCCAGCAAGGTTTCCACCGCCTCGATCTGTCCTTCCCAGTTGGGGTGAGACAGATCCACCACATGCAGCAGGGCATCCGCTTCCGTCACCTCTTCCAGGGTGGCTTGAAAGGCATCCACCAGTTGGTCTGGTAATTCGGTTAGGAATCCCACTGTGTCGGTCAACAGCACCGCCTGCTGGTCGGGCAGCTCCAGCCGCCGGGTAGTGGGATCCAAGGTGGCAAAGAGTTGGTCGGCCACGTAGACCTGGGCATGGGTGAGGGCATTGAGGAGGGTGGATTTGCCGGCGTTGGTGTAGCCCACCAGGGCCACCACAGGAATTTGGGATCCCTCGCGCCGTTGGCGCAGCCGCTGCCGGTGGCGGCGCAGCTCTTCCACCTCTTGCCGCAGCTTGCCGATGCGCCGTTGGATAGCCCGCCGCTCCATTTCCAGTTGGGTTTCCCCAGGGCCACGGGTGCCGATGCCCCCACCTAGCCGAGACATGGTGCGCCCTCGACCGGCCAAGCGAGGTAGCAAATACTGCAGTTGGGCCAGCTCCACCTGCAATTTTCCGGCCCGGGTTCTGGCCCGCTGGGCAAAAATATCCAAGATCACCTCGCTGCGATCCACCACCCGCACCCCCACCGCCTCTTCCAAGGTGCGCACCTGGCTGGGGGTAAGTTCCCGGTCGAACACCACCAAGTTAGCGCCCAGATCCTGGACCAGCAGAGCCAGCTCTTGCACCTTACCGGATCCGATTACCGTGGCCGAATTGGGGCCTTCCCGCCTCTGCCAGAGGGCTTGCAGCACCTGTCCGCCGGCACTCTCCACCAGGCGGCTCAGCTCCGCCAACCCATCCATGAGATCCTCGTAGCTCTGCCCGGACTCCTGCAGCCCCACCAGGATGGCCCGATCCTGATCCAGATCCACCTGGCGGGCGGTCAACTGGCGCCGAAACCCATCCTCCAGCTCCGCCACCAGCTCCTGCAGATCCTGTTCTGCCAGGATCCCCAAAGGCAAAGGCTCAGAAACCTGCCAACGGCGCCCTCCCTCCGGCAGCAGATGGGCCAGATAGGCCCGGTGAACAAAGCCCGTAGCCGCTCCTCCCCGGCGTCGGTGCCCTCCTGACTTGGACACGGAAAGGGTGATGAGGGCATCCAAACGCTGCAGGGCCATGGCCGTCAGCGCTTTTTGACCGGGGCCCCCCTCCCCCATTTGGGTGGTGATGCAGCGGATCCCGGATAGGCGCTCGGCCCCCTGGCGGGGCAATTCCCAAGCAGGAATCTGGGTTTCAAAAGGGGATCCCACCCCTACGCGGATCACCTGGCCGCGCCGGTTGAGGTAAACGCTGATGGGCTGACCTTCCAGATCTTGGGTCAGGGATCCCAGCCGTTGGGCAAACTCCACCGTCACCAGGCGGTTGGGGGGTAGGCGCAGTTGGTAAAGCCGTTGCAGTTGCTTTTGTTGGTGGGGCTTTAACCCTTTGGCCTGTTCGGGAAAGCGTCGTGGAGCGATAGCAGAGCTGAAGCGGGGGTCGGTCTGATGGCGAGAGGTGCTAGCCCTGGGCATGGGGACGGGGAAAGACCCAAAAACAAGCTTTCATCTACCATACACGCTAGCTGCCCGCAGGAACTTGGGATCCAAAAGCAACGGCGGCAAACACTGGCCCAGTGTTGCGGGGGCAACAGTACGGCGATGTCATCAGCAACGGGTGCAACATTCAAACCAAGGTCATTCCCGAACAAAAGTAGGCGGAATACTTCCATGACCCAACAGAGGTACGCATGGGGCAGCCAAACCCAGACGATCACAGGCTTCCTGCTCGCCCATCATCTGCTCAAGGTCAACCCCAAAGATGTCAATGTGTTGGATCTGCCCAAGCTGGGATCCCTGTATTGAGCTTGCTGTCGGTGAGAGAGTTTCCAAATCGGTTGGGCATCCCTTTCGCTCCGTGTTGCCAGAACCCTGCTGCAAGTTGGAATAGCTGCATAAATCGGAAAAAGCCGTAGTGCCAGCTCTTGGTTTTTATAGATGCACGATTTCAACATCACCCCATTTTCTGCGCAAATATTCAGCAACCAGCCTACGATGACAGTGCTCAGGTGTAGCTTCACTACAAAGCAGACATCCTCCATCGAGAATACTTTTATCCACTTGATCTTCAATGCGACGCTCGGCCATCAGCGACAAAAACCGTCTCTCGTAGTTAGACCATTCACCACTGGCTTTGTAAGCATCGAGAATCTCTTGAGTTGGTGCAAGTTCCGGCAAATGAACATATCCAAGCTTGCAGATCTCGCGAAGAAAAAACTCTAGATCCCTCTTTTTCGTGAATCCCGCCAGTTGCGAGGTGTTATTAAGTCGAGTATCAACAACTCGAACCAGACCAGGCTGTTTTAAGCGATTAAAAAATTGCTCTGCACTTTTCTTCGTAAACCCTATCGTAAATATCTTCATGGCCTCGCGCTCCGCTCATCATTTTTTGACATTTTCTCATCTCGATAGGCGACACGCCTGCCTTGAATGAGATAGGCTTCGGCTATAAACTCTTCCCGACTTCTAAACAAGTCCCCCTCTGGAAGTTTGCAAAGGGCAAGAAGACGAGATTCTAGAGCCTCATGAGTCTCCAAAGAGCCATTGGCCAAGATGTGGTTGACCGGAATCCCACTTTGAAAAAGTTTACGCGCCACCAGCAACGATCTATGACATTCAATAGGGTCTTTCTCAGCACACATCAGTGCGATCCGATACCGACTAGAACCTTGGATCAGACGGTCGATCCCTTCGAGGAAGGCTGGCTCATTTGCCAGTCGTTCATACTGAATCCTACCCTGATCATAGCAGCTCGGATTTTCGCTACGTCCTCCCAATTCTTTGCCCAGAAAGACGTAAGCAATACCTGCTGCCGCTAAAGCACTTTTCAACTTTTCTTGTGAATATTGAGGGACGTAACGGCTATATGGACGTGAGCGAACGTCGCCAATACCGGTGATGTTGTACTGGCGCAGTAAGTCTATGAAAAAATCAATCTCGTGGTTTGAGTGACCAATCGTGTAGATCTCTGATTTCATATGAGTCGACCTGAGTAGAGAACAGCCGCTATCAGCTTGTAGTAATAGCCCAAGTACAGCCTGTTAAGGGCTCAAGGGGTACAATAGCAGCACTTAGCAAACCAACTTCGGAAGGAGGATGGATTGATCAGTAGTAAAGAAGTCTTCA
>NZ_JBSSBO010000058.1:0-17745 GCF_054058915.1 Thermostichus sp. MS-CIW-41 | reverse complement strand
CTTCTGCCATTTGTTTTCATCTAAAAAAACCAACTTCATCCTCTTTCCTCTATAAATTATTCTCTCTATCCTAACATAAGATCAACACGACCTAGAGGCTGTTGCTTTAGGTTCCGACCGCTGGGAGCTGCGCTTGACCAACACGGGCACCACCATTCCCCTCGAAGAACAAGAACGCATTTTCGAGCAGTTTTATCGCATCCCCCACTCGGATCCCTGGCAGCAGGGGGGAACAGGCTTGGGATTGGCTCTGGCCCAAGCCATTGCCAACCACTTGGGCGGCTCTTTGCAGGTGGAAAGCACTGCCCACCAAACCACGTTTATTCTTCGCTTGCCCGCAGCAGAATCTTGTTGACGATTCGGTTTGGGCCACTTATGGTGAGATTTACCATATGGGGGGCAGGGTGAAGGTAGCGCTGTTGCAACTGAACTACATCGTCGGCGATCTAAGCGGAAATGCCGAGCGCATCCGTTCGGCAGTCGAGGCAGTGGCGGCGGCGGGAGCAGAGTTGGCCATCACCTCGGAGCTGGCGTTGCTGGGGTATCCACCTCGCGATTTGTTGCTCTACCCGGCCCTGATCGAGAGAGCGAACCAAGTTTTGCAGCACTTGGCCAGTCGGCTACAGGCCAGCATTCCGGTGGTCGTGGGATCCGTGCAGCCCAATCCTCTGCCTGAGGGTCGGCCCCTTTACAATGCTGCTGCCTGGCTGGAGGGGGGCCAGATCCGCCATTGGTTTCAGAAGTCGCTCTTGCCCACCTACGATGTCTTCGATGAAGATCGCTATTTTGAGCCGGGATCCCAGCCCCAACCCATCGAGTACCGTGGCCGCCGCCTGGGCTTTACCATTTGTGAAGACATTTGGAACGACCGCGACTTTTGGCAGCACCGCCGCTACCACTGGGATCCGGTGGAAGAGATGGCCCGCTGCGGTGCCGACCTGCTGATTAACCTCTCGGCTTCCCCCTTCAGCCTGGGCAAACAGAAGTTGCGGGTGGAGATGCTGGGATCCCTGGCCCGCAAGCACGCCCTGCCCATTCTCTACGTCAATCAAGTGGGGGGCAACGACGACCTCATCTTCGATGGGGCCAGTTGTGCCGTGGATCGCTGGGGTCGGGTTGTGGCCCAAGCGGCTGCCTTTCAGCCGGATCACCTCATCCTGGATGTGGACGAGTTGACGCAGTCTCTCAACCCAGACCAGAGCCCACCGACCGCGGGATCCCGCTGGCCGACCGAGCCGGAAGCTGAGCTGTACGAGGCGTTGGTTTTGGGCACCCGCGATTACGTCAGCAAATGTGGCTTTCGCGAGGTGCTATTGGGCCTGTCGGGGGGGATCGACTCTGCCGTAACTGCTGTGATCGCCGCCGATGCCTTGGGGCCGGAGCGGGTGCTGGGGGTGCTCATGCCCTCTCCCTATTCCAGCCCTGGCAGCCTGACCGACGCCTACCAACTGGCGCAAAACCTGGGGATCCCGACCCTGAAGCTGCCGATTCAGTCCATCATGGAGAGCTACCACCAGCTTTTGGCAGAGCCCTTTGCCGGCCTCCCCCCAGACATCACGGAAGAAAACCTGCAATCTCGCATTCGCGGCACCCTCCTCATGGCCCTTTCCAACAAGTTCGGGCGGCTGCTGCTGACCACAGGCAACAAATCAGAGCTAGCAGTGGGCTACTGCACCATTTACGGGGATATGTCCGGCGGCCTGGCGGTGATTTCCGATGTGCCCAAGACCTGGGTGTACCGCTTGGCTCGCTGGATCAACCGACAGCAGGAGCGGATCCCGCTTGCTACTCTGACCAAGCCCCCCTCAGCGGAATTGCGACCCGGCCAACAAGATAGCGACAGCTTGCCCCCCTACGATTTGCTGGACAAGATCCTGCAGCGGCACATCGAGCAGCATCAATCCAGCCCCGAGTTGGTGGCTCAAGGGTTCGATCCCGACATCGTGCAGCAGGTGCTGCGGCTGGTTCAAAAAGCCGAGTTCAAGCGACACCAAGCTCCCCCTGGGCTACGCATTACCGATCGCGCCTTCGGCACCGGCTGGCGGATGCCAATCGCCAAGCGGCAGGAAGGGATCAGTTGAAACCCTCATCTCAATTCAAACCAGGACACCGCACCCACACCTGAAACATTAGAATGCACGGGGCCAGAAGGCTTTTCAAGGACTCCGTCCCGCTGGCGCGACCAGTAGCCCAAGCGTCTCACCCTAACCTGGAATAACTGTAGTTGCCATTTAGGAACTGCTGCAGCCAGCACAGGTATATTTCCTGCTCAGTCAAAGACAACAAAGGGCCTGCAGACCGGCAGACCCCAGGAAAAATCTAAAGAATAAAGAGTGGCAAGCTGATCCCTCTCAGATCAGGCCCAGCCAGGAGGCAACGCCTTGGCCCGTCACCGCTTCGATGACAATGGCCAACACGAAGCCAATCATGGCAGCCCGACCGTTGAGGCGCTCTGCATACTCATTAAAGCCAAACTTGGGCTCAGACAAATTGGGATTAGACATGAGAACCTCCAGGGTAAATGGGAACGACAGGGAGTGGGATCCGTAAAGAACGAAAACGAGAACGGCACTTGACCTTCAGTATAGTTTGCATTTCTTCATGATCGCAAGCAAGGTGGTCACCCGCTGCCGATGGCGGCGATGATCTGCCGCGCCAGGGGAATGGCCGCCTCATAGGCTTTGCCCTGATGCAGGTGCAGCACCAGCGTCCAGTTGGGATCCGGCAGGGGCCAAAAGGCCAGCAACCAGGCTTGAAAATCTTCTGCCCAGAGAATTGGTCGTCCTCGTCGTTGAGGATTGAGGATGGTGCCAGACTTGGCTGCCACTGGGATCCCTTCTGGGGCAATGCCGCGACAGGTGCCCGCTGTTGCCGCCAGGCTCATGCCAGCATGGAGAGCCTCCCAAATCCACTCCGGTAAAGAGAGGGCAGGCAGAGAGACCTCGCCAGAAAGGGGTACACCTCGGCGGGCAATCACGCCCCCATAAACCAACAGCTCCCAGGGATCCACCGGCCCAGCCAGACCGGTCGCCAAGAGCGGAGCCGGAGTTGTATTCTGCACACTCCCTAGGCCGAAGCGCCGCAGCCACTCCACCAGGGTATCGGCCCCCAGCTCCCAGCCCAACTGGTAAAAATGCACGTTGCAAGAGTGGGCCAGGGCCTGGCGCAAGTTCAAAGCCCCATGGCCGCGGGGATCCCAGCAGGGTAGGCGGCCCAACCCCAGTTGCGGCGGCGGATCCCACCAACCCGGACAGTGGATCAAGCGCTCCCCAGAGCTGATCCCGGTCTGCAGAGCAGCAGCGGCAACGGCACACTTGACGGTTGAGCCAGGGCTGGCCCTGATTCTGGAAGCCTGCTCCGGCTGCCAAACCCTTGTTAAACGACCGGTGTTCAGGTTGAGGACGGCGGCAAAATCGCGCGGATGGGGCAGCCCTGCAGATTTCCCCTGCAAGCCCCAGGTCAAAGCAGAACCCAATAGCCAGGCTCCACAGGTGCGACGGTTCATCTGCTGTTGGCCCCGAAAACCCAGCCAGACAAAAGCGGATCCCTGTTACAAAAATTCGGAAATCGCAGCCTTCTCACGGACTAGGGTAATCTGAGTTCAGGTCAATGGAGATAACCCTCATGGCAATTCAGCGTGGTGCCAAAGTCCGTGTGCTGCGGAAAGAATCCTACTGGTACCGGGATGTGGGAACGGTTGCGGCGGTGGATACCAGCGGCATTCTCTACCCGGTGATCGTCCGCTTTGACAAGATCAACTACTACAACATCAACACCAACAACTTCCGCGAAGATGAACTGGAAGTGTTGGAAGCTCCCAAAGCCAAGGCCAAAGCTGCGGCCAGCTAAGCCAAAGTTCTGATGCCGGGGACTGTGTTCTTGAGCAAGTCGTTCTGTGCCTGAACTGCCGGAAGTTGAAACAGTTCGGCAAGATTTGCAACGCCTCACCTTGGGGCCGCGGATACTTGCGGTGGAGGTGCTCCTGGCCCGCACCATTGCCTACCCTGCAGGGGAGATGTTTGGGCGGAGCTTGATTGGCACCCGTTTTACCCAGTGGCAGCGGCGAGGAAAGTATCTCCTGGGATCCCTGGATTCGAGAGCTGTTCTGGGCGTGCATCTGCGCATGACCGGGCAGTTGCTCTGGGTGCAGGGATCCACCCCTTTATCAGCTCACACTCGTGTTCGTTTGGCCTTCGAGGAAGGGTGGGACTTGCGCTTTGTGGATCAGCGCACCTTTGGCCAGATGTGGCTGGTGCCTGCCGGTGTTGAGCTGGAGGCGGTGATCCCCACCCTGCAGACTTTGGGGCCGGAGCCCTTTTCGCCAGCTTTTTCTGAGGCCTATTTCCAGGCTGCCCTGCAGAAGAGCCGCCGTCTTATTAAAACCGCGCTGCTGGATCAATCGCTGGTAGCCGGGGTGGGCAACATTTACGCCGACGAAGCCCTGTTTCTGAGCGGCATTCACCCTTTGACGCCAGCAGTTCAGCTTTCGGATGTGGCCAAGGCACGCCTGCGAGAAGCTTTGATCGAGGTGTTACGGGCCGGGCTGGAGCAGCGGGGCACCACCTTGCGGGATTACCGGGATCTGCGTGGGCTCAACGGCAACTATCAAGGGCAAGCGTGGGTGTACGGTCGGGAAGGGGATCCCTGTCGCGTCTGTGGCCATCCGATTCGGCGGATCAAGCTGGCAGGGCGTTCGGCCCACTTTTGCCCCCGCTGCCAGCCGCAACAGAGCTAGTGGCGCTCCTCAAGATATGGGGGATCCCTGGGGAAATGGGCCAGAGCGGCTACCATCAGCAGTAGGAGGGGATCCCGGTGAAAACCATGGGATGGGCACGGCTCCAACCTGTAAAGCCCTTGATGAGGGGAAGTCGCCTCTGGTCGGGAGCGCTGTTGGCGCTGGGGATCCCGACGGCTGCGGCCTTTGCCCAACTGGAGTTGGATGCCCAACTGGGCCGCTCCCAAATTGTTTTTCCCAGCAAAGATTGCCCCGCCTGCAACCTAACGGGGGCAGAACTGCCGGGAGCTGACCTCAGTGGGGCCAACCTGAAAGAAGCGATCCTCAGACAGGCCAATCTCCAAGCTGCCGACCTCTCCCAAGCGATCCTCAATCTGGCCGATTTGAGAGGGGCCAATCTGAGTGGCTCAGCTCAGGCAGGGGCTTTCTTGTGGGAAGCCGATCTGGCGCAGGCCAACCTGCAGCAGACAGATCTGACGGGTGCCAATCTGCAGGTGGCCAACTTAAGCGGGGCCGACTTGCGTCGAGCCATCCTCACCGGCGCCGACCTCACAGGGGCCAAGTTACACAATGCCGATCTGCGGGGGGCCGACCTGCGAGGCGCTTTTCTGGAGGGGGCGGATCTGACCGGCGCCCTGTACAATGCCCAAACCCGACTGGATCCTGCCTTCAACCCTAGTGCTTGGGGCATGGTTTTCGTGAAAGAAGGATCTTGACCAAGAGTTACCGCTTGCTCCGCCATTTGATTTGGGATCCCCCCTTGGGCAGATTAACAAAGGAGGGGCGCGGGGAGCTATAAGTCCCGCGCTGTATGCAAAGCATCAGCGTCGGGATACATGGACTCCCCGCACTTGTCGATTCTCTCGATGGGATAAGACAAGTATTTACCAGCAGCTATAGCTTGTGGTAAACTGCCACTATGCTGACCATGAACTACACTTACCGGATCTATCCAGATGCCGCGCAGCAGGCCGAGCTGCGGTCGTGGCTTGAGACGTGCAGAGGCGTGTACAACTACGCTTTGCGCGAACTCAAAGACTGGATTGCTTCCCGTAAGTGTCCCATAGACAGATGCTCACTGGAGAAGGAATACATCATTCCTGCCGATGAGCCATTCCCGTCTTATCATCGTCAGCAAAATAACCTACCCAAAGCAAAGAAGCAATTCCCGCATTTGGCCAAGGTGCATTCTCAGGTCTTGCAGACTACGATTCGCAGGCTGCATGATACTTGGGAGGCATTCCAGAAGCGGGGATATGGGTTTCCCCGTTTCAAGAAACAAGGCCAATTTAAGTCTTTTGTGTTTCCCCAGTTCAAGGACAATCCCATCTCTGGCGACAGCATCAAGCTACCAAAGATAGGAAAAGTGCCTATCAACTTGCATCGTCCTATCCCAGATGGGTTCAAGGTCAAGCAGGTGAGGGTACTGTCCAAGGTAAGAGGGACGCAATGGTATGTCGTCGTTACCATCGAATCGGACATATCGGTTCCCGATGCTCCGGTTCACGGTCGTGCGATTGGGATTGATCTGGGATTGGAACGGTTTTTGACGGTTTCAGATGGTAGCTTCCAGGAGCGGCCCAAGTTTTTTAGGTCGATGCAACGCAAGCTGAAATTGCTGCAACGCAGAGCGACACGAAAACAGAAGGGGTCACGAAACTGGGAGAAGGCACAAATCAAAGTTGCCAGAATGCACCATCGGATTGCGAACTGTCGTAAAGACTTCCACCTGAAGACGGCTCATAAGCTTTGTGACCAAGCGCAAACCATCTTTGCAGAAGACCTCAATGTCACAGGCTTGACACGGGGAATGCTGCGAAAAGATTGTGTCGATGTCGCTTTTGGACAATTTCTGTCTCTGTTGGAATGGGTGTGCCGGAAACGTGGAGTGTACTTCGCTAAAGTCAACTCCAACGGGACTAGCCAAACCTGCCCTAAATGTTTTGCTACTGTCAGCAAAACGTTGACAGCAAGGGAGCATCATTGTCCTGAGTGTGGGTATCGAACTCATCGTGACCATGCAGCAGCAGAAATGGTTTTGCATCGTGGACTAGAGAATTTAGTAGCCCAGGGACTCTGGGGAACGGAAACCGCCTGCCAAGTCGTTCTGTCGGGGGTCTATGACCTAGATAAGTGGCGTGGGGCAGGAATGCCTAACCGTGAGGTTAGGAAGCCCGCGCTGTACCCGTAGGGTCAGCGTCGGGAGGATGTCACAACCAGCACCCCCTCGGCTGGGATCCCCTGCCATGACTTCCCCTGTCCGCGTTCTCATTGCCGACGATCATCCCCTCTTCCGGCTGGGGCTGAAGTTTGCCCTGCAAGCCCAAGGATTTGAGGTGGTGGCCGAAGCCGAGACGGGATCCCAGGCCGTCAACTGTTGTCGCAGTTGCCCCATCGACGTAGCCATTTTGGATGTGCGCATGCCGGATGGGGATGGGATCGCCGCCTGCCAGCAAATCACCGAGCTGGGCCTGCCGGTGGTGGTGGTGATGATGACCACCTTTCAGGAGCCGGGTCTGATTGAGGCAGCCCGCCGCGCCGGGGCCAAAGGCTACCTTTCCAAAGAGACCGACCCGGCGGAATTGGCCCGCGTCATCCGTCAGATTTTGTCCAACCCCGAACGAGACTGGCTGCCTGCCCGACAGGAGCTGCCCAAGCTCACCCCCCGCGAGCTGTGTGTGCTGCAACTGATGAAAGAGGGCCTGGCCAACAAGCAGATTGCCCGCCGCCTGGGCCTGAGCATCGAAACTGTCAAAGAATACGCCAGCACCGCCTACCGCAAGCTGGATGCCAGCGACCGCGTCACCGCCCTCCTCAAGGCGCAACAACTGGGGATTTTGTGAAAGGATATTGAGGATTCTTAAGAATCTTGCAGAGAGGGGGCTGGCAGCTCCCCCCAGCGGTGGGGATGTCCGAAACTCCGGATCCCTTGCATACTGTTGCTATCTTGGCATCTGCCCAAGTGCCCCTTCTCACCTGCGTTATCTGAGATACGGCCATGTCTGCTCCTTCCCCGCTGCTGCTCAAGCTCACCCTGCGCTTGCTCGCCTCTTTGAAAGCACGGGTGGATCGGCGCAAGATCCGAGAGCGGGGCTTTGTCCTGCCGGTGGCTGTTTTGATCGTGCTGGTCTTGAGCTTGGTGACGGTAGGCCTCCTGACCCGCTCTACCCAGCGCACCATCCAAACCCAGGTGGAACGGGCGGAGCTGACCATTAGCCGGCAACTGAATGCTGCCATCGACCGGGCCAGGGCCAAGATCGACAACCTGATTCGGGATCGCCGCCTGCCCAACAGCGCTCCCACCGATGCCCAATTCACCTCTGCGCTGCTCAACGATGGCGCATTGGTGCCTGCAGAGCCCTCGGATCCCTATACCCTTCCCGATGAGCGGCGCTTTTTGCTGAACTACAGCGCCCTTGTTCCGGATCCCCAGGATCCCAGCCGACGAATCCAGGTGCAGCGGCAAGCCCCAGTCTGGTGGTTCTTGGTGGATACCGACAACAACGGGATCGACGACTCCGTTACCGCCTACACCATTCTGTACAACCGCCGAGCGCCGGTTACGGGGCAAAGGAACCTCCAGGACTTTGAGGAAAACATTTCCGATACTGAGCGGGCGCGGCGACTGGTGATCCGCGGTGGGCCACTGCAGGGTTCGGCCTTGGCGGGGTGTACCGATTCTCCGGCTGAACAGACGGTCAACCCCAACGTGGGGGACTGGTTCCAGGTGGGCTCATCTTTGCAAAAGCCCTTTCAGGTCTATGCAGTTACTCTTCCCATTGAGGGGGCCGACTCCACCACCCGCGCCGTTTCGGCTCTGCAGTTTCAGCAAGATCGGCGGCGGGATCTGCTGAACAAGTGGGGAATTTTCAACCGCGGCGACGTGGAGTTTTTCTTTACTCCTGGCTACAACTGGAACGGTGCTATCTACGCAGGCGGTAGCCTTTTCTTCCGGAACACTGCCAACAACTTGTTCCGGGCTTTCGCCATCAGCTCGGAGCAATCCTGCTTCTACATGCCCGCTGACAACTCTGAGATCACTGCCTTTGGAGAGCTGGTGGCAGGGGCCATTGGCTACGCCGGCCAGCAGGTGAGCGATACTCTGATTTTCGATGTTCACTCTGACCAGAAAGACGTAGCGCCACAGGTGCTGGCTCGGTTGAACAACCAAAATTTTGACTCGGTGCAGAACCAGGTAGAGCCAGAAAATGTGGCGCTGGATCCGCTGGAGCTACAGCTTTTTGGTCGCATTCGCACCCGCGGAACCTACGCCCAAGATGCAGCAGGATGGGCAGATTCTCCTCTCAACGCCAAAAAGAGAAAGAGGGAGAACCCTGACCGCCAAGAGCAAGAGAGGGAGAACCCTGGCCGGATTAAAGCAGGCGGCTTTCGGTCCGACCAGACCTGCCCCCCCTACGTGGACGATGTTTACCGGGCCGACAACCGCTTTGGCCCCAAGGCCAGCTATGACCGTCCACCGGTCGAACCTGACCTGCAGAGGGGCTGCGATGTGGACACCTTTGCTCAGAGGTTTGGTGTCAATGCCGGTAGCCCGATTCCTGCTAATGCCAGGAACAACCAGAATGAGTCTTTGACCGAGGACAACCCACCCCCAGGCGCCCTTTCCGAGGTGGGCTTGGATGGCTATTGGGAGCGGCGGGCCCGTGTGGAGGGCTTGCGGGTGATCGTGGGCCAGCGGCTGGAGCTAACCCGCACCGATTCTTTGCCTTTGCCTTTGGTGCCGCCCGGGGATCCCGAGGACCCCACCAAGTTACAGGCCATTTTCATCAGCAACGAGGCGCGGCAACGCCTGACGCTGCGGGATAACCCGGCGGCGGTGCAGGCCACTGCCGTTTACCACTACAGCCACCGAGATGGGCGCTTCCCCATTGCTTGCCTGGCCACGGTAGCCCACCCCGGCTCTCCCTGGAGCTTGCAGCGGGCTTCTACTTTCCCCACCGGCGACCAGCGCACTCAACTGGGCATCAACTTCTTTACCGGCGAGGGCACCAACGTTTGGGAATATGATCCCACGCCAATGAAAGAGCAGCTACGGCCTGGCACCCCACTGTGGACGGCGCTAACCAACCTGGCCAATTTTGCCGGCGATCCCGATGGGGCCTATCCGCCGCGTCAAGAGGCGGGCCGCATTCATCCGGATCCGTTCATCACCGCCTTTGGCAACTTCTCCGAGCTGCGGCGGGCGATTGAGCAGGCGATTGATCTGCTCAACCGAGGCACTCCCGCTGACCAAGTGACTGACCAACTGAGCCTAGCCGACCAAACCACGCTGCAAACGGCAGGCTGCATGTTGGGCATGCTGGCCGACAACATCCTGCGCATTCGGGATGCCGCCAATGCCAGCAATCCTGATCCCACAGCTCAAATCCTTTGGAACGACATCCAAGCCAGCCGAGCTGGGGACCGAGAAGCAGCCAACCGGTTTTATCTGCCGCTGCGCTACATCTTCCCCCGCGAGACCTTTTACCACAGCGTGCCCCCCAACCCCAACGATCCCCTTGAAGATGAGCGGAGGCGGGCCTACCCCTTCTTACAGGGGCCAGTAACCTATCAAGCCGTGGTGGATCTGGAATCCATGAGGCTGAGGCCCCGGGCCACCATTGACCAGTGGACTTTGCCCCATGCCCCAGCCAATTGCACTGCTGCTGGCCCCAATAGCAACCAATTTGATCTCATTCGGATTGGCAACCAGTGTCGTCGCGTGCCCTTCAAAGATTCCGTCTTCTACGATGGCCGCGAGGCGATGGCGGTGCGGGCCCTCAACATCGACCTGGCCCTGCTGACCAACAACGTCAACAACCAGGCCAATGGGTTTATCGGCGGGGATACTTGGCTGCCTGCCGGCATTGGCGAGAACCGAGAAGGAGGGATTTTCTACGCCTTCCGGGAAGATGCCGTGCGGGAAGATGCCATTGCCCGCCCACCCTTGGGCGCTTTTAATAACTACCTAACCAACTGGCGCAACGGAAATGCCCGCGGCACTTTGGGCAGCGCTGGCGTTATGAACGCCGGTCAGCCGAATCGAGGCACGGCCAATGGCCAAACGGTCTGGGATCCCCCTGTTTCCAATCCAGGTGGACTCAGCCCCAAACCGGTGGACTACTATGCCGATCCGGATCGGCGGCCCTACGGCTTCCGGCTGCGCAACGGGGCGGTGCTGGCCCGCGGCGGGTTCAACCCTGATGACGCGATTTTTGGCCTCTCCTTCGTTTCCGACAACCCCGTTTACATCCAAGGGGACTTTAACCTGCACCAGACGAGGAACGGGCAGCGGCTGGAGGAGTTCAAAACTCTCCTCAATTTCGGAGCAGACGGCCTCTACAGCAACTTCTACGGGCGGCCGCGATTATTATTCAATAATGTCAATGAAGACCGGCGCTTTGCTCGGGTGGCGGAGGATCTCTGGCGGCCTAGCGACGTGTTGGGCGACTCGGTGAACATCCTCTCTGCCGATTTCTGCGATGGCAGCATCGACGACGGCTTTGTGCAGGATGCTACGCTCAACGGCGGCGGCAGCAGCTTTGTGGCTAACCGGAACTACCAGGGCAGCCCACAACGAGCCTCGGCTCCTCGCCGCAACGAACACTACGGCTGCAGCGGAAGTAACTTAGGAGCCAACACCTCCTTCCTCAACCAAGCGCTGGTGATCCGGGGCGACAACTGGCCGGCTCGGGATCCCAACAGAGATGGTGCTGGGGTTCTGCGCTTCGACAACACCAACGGGGCGCAGAATTTGGGCAACCACGTGCGGCAGCCAGGCTGGCCGGAGGTCTTCGCCCGCGACACCATCTTTGCCCGCCGCGACAGTGCCAACCCGAGCTCAAATAACGCTGACAGGACAGCAGGGCTTGGCGTGCCAGAAGTGCGGCTCTTGCGCGCACCCGATGCGGGCTATGCCAACTTTGGCACCCGCATTTCGGCTTTGGGCAACCCGGTGCTGGACACCTCCCGCTGGCTGCTGATAGCTTCCCTCCAGCCTTGCCGACCGCCTGAAATAGAAGGAGGCGGTGGCCTGTTGGCCGAGTACTACAACGGCTGGATAACCAGCCCGCAGAACCAGTACAACCGCGACACAGGGTTTGGGGACACCGGAGCCGTAGGCCCCCTGCCTTCGAGAGCTCAAGAGGCCAACCTGCCCTACTTGCGGGCGGTGCGCTGGCCGGATCCAATCTATCCTGCTCAAGATTGGCAGATCGGCTCCTTCATGAAAGAAGAGGATCAAGGAGGGCCAACCTGCAACACCTCAGGCGGCTGGGGCAGCTCAGCCGGCTCGCGATGGGCCTGTATTCGCGATGCTTTAAAAACCGATGGTTCCGTTGTTTCCGGCTGGGATCCCCCTAGAGATCCACCTGGAAAAGGCTTTGCCTTCTGGGAAGACGGTGGCCATCCCGATCTCCCGCCTTGGGGTGGGTTCTACTACCTGTTTGCCAACCAGGACTACCTGATCACCAACTCCCCCTTCCTTTCGTGGAATACTCAACCCGACTTTCCCAAGGCTGACTTTTTGTGGATGCCAAGATGCAGTGAGCCGGATATGAATCGGCCTCAACCCGCTGATGCTCCAGACATAGACAGGGGCAACATAGGCTTCTGGCGCTCCTGCTGGCGGCGCAGAGAGGGGTCATGGGGAAGTGGCAACAACTATGGTAATGACTTTTTTGTAGTGCGCTGGGTAGGGGAGCTGTATCCCCGTTGGCCGGGTGTTGCCACCTACAACCTCAACACCGACGATGGGGGCCGACTCATCATTCGCAGAAACCCCAACTACACTCCTAACCCAGATGAGGAAAAGCCAGCTTTTGGAGGCTTCTATCTCAATGCGGGCACTCGTCTAGAACATCTGCCGGAGGATGAGGCTGTTGGTGTCGAAGCTTGGTCGGATAGGGCCGATAACCGTGTGAGTTTCCGGCTGGAGCTGCAGTGCGTTACCGACTACACTCGGCCTTCTCCCTACCTGGTGGAGATCCAAACCTACGAGAACATGGGCAATGCCTTCGTCCGCTTTACAACCCAGGGAGATGGGCAGCCGCTGGAAAACTACGACCTGCGCTACCTGAAGCCGCTGAAGCCGGTCAACCAACCTTGCCAGCCGGATCAGACTAAACCTCTGGCACCCAACCAGCAGTACCAGCAGTACTGCGCAGAACCCCTCAATTGCGATCCCATCTGGAAAGACTGGACTCCTGCATGTAAAACCAACATCTGTCAGCAAACCACTATTAAACAAACCAGAACTGCCACCTTGCCTGCCGGTTGCCCTGGCACTCCGCCGTCGGAAACTCGGACGATCACCTGCTACCCTCAGTACAACTACGGGAAATGGTCGGACTGGACGCCTCAGTGTACCCAGCAGCAGCAGTGTAGCGGCACCAGCATCACCCAAACCCGCACCCGCACGGTAACGCCGCTCTGTACCAGCCAAAGCCCCTTTGTCGAAACTGAACGCCAAACCATCACCTGCCAGCCTCCAGGTGCTAGCTGCACCTACACAGACTGGACTCCTAAGTGTACGGTGGCCAACGGCGGCCTGGAGGTGACTCAAACCCGCACCGAGACCTGCACGTCGAAGTGCGGAACTACCACCAGGACAGAAACTCAGAAGATCACCTGCAAGCAAACTTGCAACTACAACTGGGGCCCTTGGTCACCGGCCAGTTGCGATGAGGTCATCAACCAGATCGCCTGCGGCACAACCAAAACCTTTACCCAAACCCGGACGGGCACCCTCATCGCCAGCACCAGCAGCCCCACCTGCTCGCCCACCACAACGGGGACACAAAATTTGACCTGTCGAGGGCGTCCCTGCGGGCCGAGCACCTTTGCCCCAGAAACTCCTTCCAAGAGCCCCTTGGGCGAGTGGATGGCAGCCAAGCCCAACACGGTGGATCTGCGCCCCGTCTGGGAAATCCAAGCGGATCCGGAGCCGGAGACCATCAGCGTGAATACGGTGGCTGCGGCTCCTGCCGAGGGCGTAACCATTGCTCTGCAGCCGCAGCTTTCGCCGGTGCTGGAGGTGAAGGCGGGGGTGCCCAAGCCACCCAAGTGGCCCAACCCTGCCGAGGCTCTGCAGGCGGCCTTCAATTGGATGTTTGGCGAACCGGCCTATGCTGCCCGCGAGGGCTTGGTGAGAGGTGGCGTTCTCTCCGAGATCGTTTCTCAACCCAACCGCGAGCCCGGCATCCGCCCGGCTATCAAGGGAGAGGCTCTAGAAGACCCGTTTACAAAGGGAACCGAGGGAACCGACCTCTGGCTCTGGGCCCGAGCGCTGAGGCGCAAATTACTTAGGGAAGATCTGACGGTGGGCTGCCCCTCGGAGGAGGAAGGCCCAGATTCCAAAGGCGGCTTCTGGGTGCCGGGGGTATTTCGCCCCAACTTCAACACCACCTTCAAGTACACCGCCTACACCGGTGACAGCCGACCCAGCACGTTGCGCATCAAAGACTGGAACGGAGACGGCAAACTGAACTTCTGGGACAAAAACGGCGACGGCGTTCGCAACGCCGACGAGCCTTGGGATGTTGTTTTGGATCGGGATCCGCTGTTTGCGGAGAAGAATCTTGCCAATCCCAATAAACTGCTGGTTCAGCCCCAGATGGCGTTGAACCCCTATGCTTGGGTAAACGAAGGTGACACTCAGAACTACTCCCCAAGCTCCAACTATCTTGGCGGTTACTACATTGACACCAAGGGGAGCGAAGATATCCGCAATGGCCTGTGCTTCTACGTCAGGGTGGGCTCCGACTCGGGCACCAAGAGGGTTCAAATCCAGATTGATCGCAACGGTTCCACAATGACCGACAGCGATTTCCCCAGCGATACCGCCGCTTTTGCTTGGGTGGATGTGGAGCCGTTCACCCTGGACCTGAACAAGGCTCCCACTGGCTTTGCCGGCGAAAACCCGGTGCTGGGGGTGATCCTAGATGAGGTGACCCGTCGGCCCATTCCCATTCCCCGCTTCCAAGAGCTGGCCTCAACCGATGTGAACCAGCGCCGCCGCAACGACGATGGCAGCCAAAACCGGCAGCTGCAGCCGGCCAGGGAAACGCGGGTGAATGCCACTGCCATCAGCGGCACCCTGCCCTCGCGGCTAGACCAAACTGCCGGCGGCATGCACAACTTCCTGCGTCTCAACGAGCTGTGGAGAAATACCAACCTCTTCTTCAGCGGCTCGATGATCCAGCTCAACTACAGCACCTATGCCACCGGCCCCTTCCTGCAGCAGAGCTTTGAGCCGCCCAACTTGGTTACGGGCTCGGCCCTCACGCGGGGCTACGACTACTACTACCCACCCAACCGCCGCTTCGGCTACGATGTGGGCTTGCAAATTGCCCGTCGTCCCAGCGCGGTGTCGGCTCGCTTCCAATTCCCCTCCAATGCCCGCACTGAGTTCTTGCGGGAGTTGGATCCTCAGGATCCGTATGTGCGGCGGCTGCGCTGCGGGCTGCAAGCTCAGCCAGATGTGCCCCTGCAGGCGGCTGCTCGGATTGGAGGCTGCAACGAATTCAACTGATATTGACTTCCCATGCCAGGGGTAGATTCAAGGTAGGAGCAGAGTGGGCTAAGGGAGGGATCGATGAGCAAAGGACGGCTTTGGCGGCAACAAGAAACAGGGGGCTTTACCCTCATTGAGGTCTTGGCGTCGGTGGTCATCGTGGCTTTGGCTATGGCTGCTCTTGCTCCTGCTCTCACCCTGATCGCCTACCGGCGGGCCATGAGCGAGCGGATAGAAGTGGCCAATCAACTGGCCCGGGCTGAGGTGGATCGCATTCGCACTCTGGTTGACCTGGAACTGGCCGCCAACCCAGCTGCTTTCCAGAACCCGGCTCAGTTGGCTCGTCTGCCCAGGATTGGAGCAAGCCCCTTGGCCAATACCCCGCCTCCTGCTGATATGGACAACCCCGGCCCCAACTACTCCATTCGTTTGGCTGAAGTTCAGGTGCCGGGGCGAAACCCCGAGGTCTATGTCATCCAAACCTTTCGGGATAGGGGCGGGGAATGCATTGACCGACGCAACAACACCGTCATCTCAGGGGTTCCCTGCTCCTTCTTTTTGGGGGTGAGGGTGTACCACCGCTTTTCTTTTGATCCAAACACTCGGCAAGCTCTTCCTGGCCTGCGCGCTGAGACGGTCTCCGCCAATCAGAACTTGGCCAATGCCGATGTTTGGCTATTTCCCATGGCCAGCTCGATTGTAGAAGTCAACCTGGCCGCCAATTTGGGGGATGTTTGCCGCGCCGTTTTGGCCGATGTTCAAGCTAGGGGTGGGATCCCGACCAACAACTGCAATGCCTTCCCGCTGCCCAGCCCAAGCCCTACCTCGCTTTGAAGCGACGGGTAAGCTCCTCCTGCAGGCTCACAAAAAGGTGGTGTTTTCCTATGTTCAAGGTTTTTCGCCACAGGGTTTACCAGAGTGCGGGGTTTACCCTCACCGAGCTTTTGGTGTCGCTGGTGGTAGCCTCGATCTTTCTGCTGGCCACGGGCATGATCGTCATTGAAACCATGCGGGTGGATCGGGAAGAGACGGGGCGCACTCAGGTGCAGGCGGAGCTGACCCAGGCCATGCAGTATATCCAGCAGGATCTGGCGGAGGCGCTTTACATCTACAACGATGCGGAACAGCCCAACGGAGACGGAACGCCAGATCTCATCCAAAGGCTTTACACCCCCGGCTGGATTCGCCGCCCCGATGGAGCCATTCCAGTGGTCGCCTTTTGGAAGCTGAATCCGATCCCACGCGATTGCTATCAAGGCCCTCCGACCTTGCAACAAATTCGAGAAGGCCGAGTAACTTTGAAGGAGAGACCTACGGGTATTTCCGAAGCTGACTGGGATAACATCCGCAGCCGCCGCAACATCTATACCTTGGTTGTGTACTACTTGCGACGTAACTACAACAACGCCGGTAACCCAGACGGCAACACCCCTTGGGAGGGCAACGCGCGCATTGCTAGGTTTGAGTTGCAACCTTTTAATGGTACATGCATTGAGCGCAGCCCATTCTTCAGGGTTGATCCCGATCCATATCGGCAAGGCTTCCTTGACTGGCCCGCTGAGAAGGATCTTCAAGATCTCGAGCAGAGGGGGACACCCCAGGAACCCATTGCCGCGGCAGGCAATCGAGGCCCTCGTCTTGTAACTCTGGTCTCCAACATCTTCAGCAGCCGACAGGGAAGTCCGCAGGTTGCGCCGAATTGCCCACAGGGCTATGCCTTTGGAGGGGGTAGGCCCAATGGAGTCACTTTCTCAGGCCTAGAGGTCAATCAAAACGACGTGGGCTTCCATGTTTGCGTCCGGCGCAGCGCCGCCGCCAGCCTTCCCCAAGATGTGATTGTTACCATCACGGCAACTGCCATGGAGCGAGCCAATCCCGGCCTGTTCCGGCGCTACATCCAAGATGCCACCAGCGTTGATGCGGAGCAGGTGTCGCGGTATCTGACGACAATGCAAACTCAGGTGTTGGCCCGTGGTGTGTTTAATCGTCAAGCCTAGTCAAGCCTATGTGACTTATTCGGAGGGGGGATTCCTACCTATGTTGGCCTCGATGAGCAGATTCAGACGGACTGCACCTGCCCAGATGAAGGGCTTTACCCTGGTAGAACTCTTAGCGGTCACCGTCATCATCGGCATCTTGGCCGCGCTAGCCGTTCCCTCTGGGATCAATATCTGGGCGCGGATCCAGCTTGATGATGCGCAAAACAAGGTAGAGCGGGCTTTGCGCACCGCCCGCACCAATGCCAGGGCTTCTCTCTTGGGCCGAGCTTGGGTGGTGAGGGTGGACAATTCGGAGCCGAATGTACCGACTCTGGTTATTCAAGATGAGCAGGGCCTTTGCGATGAACCCACCCCCTGTCAGCGGGTGCGCCTGAATAATTTTGTAACCGTCAACAGTATCTTCCCTGATGAAGTGACATCCACTTTAATTGCCATACCAGAGCGGTCAACTTTAATTGCCATACCAGAGCGGTCAGTGGAGGTTATGCGGTCAGTGG